>NZ_MDJR01000011.1 GCF_001730685.1 Caloranaerobacter ferrireducens
TTTTGCCTTTGCCATTTCTCTTCCTCCTTTAATTTCTTTTCTCTAGAAAACTATACCGGGTGTTTCTTATATGTAGAAACACTATGATGGAGCCCATGACCGGGCTCGAACCGGTGACCTCTTGCTTACCATGCAAGTGCTCTGCCTGCTGAGCTACATGGGCATTTTACTACTTAAATAATTTTACTACTACAATTTTTCATTGTCAATACTAAAAGCCCATCGTTACATAAAACCTACAAGTCCTTTGTTTCAAGGTATCTTTCTAATTTTCTTTTTACTCTCTGCAAAGCATTATCAATCGACTTCACATGTCTGTTTAATTCAACAGCTATTTCTTGATAGGATTTGCCTTGAAGATAATATATAAGTACTTCCCATTCCAAATCGCTTAAAATTTCTCCTATTTTACTTTCAATATTCTTTAATTCTTCTCTACTAATAATCAGTTCTTCTGGATCCATTATTTTTACACCTGATAATATATCTAGAAGAGTCCTATCTGATTCTTCATCATATATAGGTTTGTTTAATGAAATATAAGAATTTAAAGGGATATGCTTCTGTCTAGTGGCAGTTTTAATTGCTGTAATAATCTGTCTAGTTATACACAGTTCAGCAAAAGCCTTAAAAGAAGTGAGCTTGTCCTGTTTATAATCACGAATAGCCTTATAAAGTCCAATCATTCCCTCTTGAATTATATCTTCCTTATCCGCTCCAATTAAAAAATATGATCTAGCCTTAGCCCTAACAAAATTTTTGTATTTTTTAATCAAAAACTCTAGGGCTTCTGTATCACCATTTCTTGCACTTTCTACTATTTCTTCATCTACCATATCATGATAATCATCATAATCGCATTCTTTATGTACGCTAAGACCCACCAGCATCGCCTCCAGGAAAATGCTAAAAAAACTTAAAACTCTAAGGTTTATTATATATTAACCTTAACATTAAAGTCAAGCCAGATCATATGTTTTTTCTCCATTTTTCAAGCTTTTTAAGCGTTTCACTATCAATTCTAGAAAATATTAAATCATCAACTCGCTTCTTGTTTTGTTCTGTATTCTTTTGAATTTTTCTTTTCATCTTATTTATCTCTTCTTTAAGTTCTCTTGCAGATATTCTCATACCGCCTCTACCTAAAACAATTTGCTGTTCAGTCCAATCAGATGTAGCTACTTTGACTCTTTTCATTCTTCCTATAGAATCTAACACCTTTTCTATATAATGGTCTGCTGTTTCCATCTCTTTAGTAAAAACAACTTCTATTCCATTTATTATTTCTTTTTTATTCATACTTCCTTTAACTAAATGTGCATCAAAAACTATTACAACTTTCACTCCAGCATATTCTTGATATTCTCCCATGATTTCAATAAGCTTATCTCTTGCTGCCTCTAAACTTACATCTTTAAGCTCTTTCAAGTCAGACCATGCATTAATAATATTATATCCATCTATAAATAAATACTCATCATACTTTTTCTTCATATCAACGTTCCAAGCTCCTCTGTCTTAATACTTCATAAGTCAAGATAGAAGCGGCAACAGATGCATTTAGAGATGTAACGTTCCCTTTCATAGGTATTTTCACTAGAAAGTCGCATTTTTCTTTAACTAAACGACTCATTCCCTCTCCCTCGCTACCTATTACAATCGCTAAAGGGCCTCTTAAGTCTTTTTCATAATAATTAGATTCCCCATCCATATCTGTTCCGCATATCCAAATGCCTTTTTCTTTTAATTCCTCCATTGTATAAACAATATTAGAAACTTTCGCTACTGGCAAATATTCTATAGCACCAGCGGAACTCTTGGCGACTACTGGAGTTAATCCAACTGATCTTCTTTTAGGTATGATAATCCCATGAACGCCAGCACATTCAGCAGTTCTCATAATAGCTCCTAAATTATGAGGATCTTTAATTCCATCTAATATTATTATAAATGGGTCTTCGTTCCGATTCTCAGCATAGTTTAATATATCTTCAACCGTTTTATATTCATAAGCTGAAGCTATAGCTATAACTCCCTGATGTGAATTTGTAGCAGAAATAGAGTCTAGCTTGTTTCTATCTACATATTGTATTACAATTCCTTTTTCCTTAGCTATTGCTTTTATCTTTTTTACAGAACCCTTTTCAGCACCTTTTGCGATCATTATCTTTTCTATATTTCTATCTGACTTTAATGCTTCTAGTACAGGATTTCTTCCTTCTATTAAACCTTGCTTTTGCAATGTTATCCACTCCTTAACCCTTTGGTATAAGATTTTTAAATTTTTCTCTTACCTCTTTCATTTTCCCACATGACATACTACCTTCTGGACAATCGCCATATAGACAAGCAGGTCCCGAATACTTAAAAAGCGTAGGCGCAACACCTTTAACTAATTTTAGCATCTCTATTGCCAAGTTTCTAATCTCCCATTGAGCTCTATTGCAACATCTATGTTTAAAAAAGTTGAAAAGCGATCTCGCATTCATCGTAAAAACAATCTTAGTTTCACAAGCATTAGGAAAAACGTAGCGAGCATCTTCAATAGCTTTTTTTTCAGCAATTTTCCTAGCTTTAGCTTCAGGATATCCGTCCTTTATTAATTTATTCAAAATATCTTCATATAAAACTTTTGTTAATTGATTATAGTATTTTTGATCATCTTCCATAGCTTTAATAAACATTTTTTTAGCTTTTTCATTATCTTTTATTGAAGGAGGTATAATATATTCAAACTGCTGAAGTTTAACATATCTTTGCGATTGCTGAGAATATGAAGCTATCCTATGCCTAACTAATTGATGCGTAAGCACTCTACTTACACCTTCTACTGCAAAAGTAAATGTTGCATGCTCTACAGGAGATTCGTGTCCTAAACTCATAAGCATATCAAGAAAATTTACTATTTTATCGTCATCTAAGCTTTCTTCTATCTTTTCAATCCCAACAGGTGAATAGCATAATTTAGCAGCAGATGCCACCAACTTTTCTGGTTCAGGGGTGTATCTTAATAATCTTACTTTCAATTCAGTTGTCAATTTGATACTCCTTTCATATTTTTAGTTACTTATGTTTATACCCTTTAAAGTTAAGGATAAGGTTTTAGATTAACCTTATCCTTCATTTTCAGCATACATACTAATAATCATATCAAATATCTCATGTATTCTTTCATCATTCCCCACAAGATATAAATAACCCATCAAAGCCTCAAATCCTGTTGCATACTTATAATCAATCAAATCAGCATTTTTTGGAGCAGAACCAGATTTAGCATTTCGCCCTCTTTTAATTACAGACCACTCTTCTTCAGTAAGTTTATCTTGCAAATTATGAACAATATTAGCTTGGGCCTTAGCTTTAACATATCTAATTGCTTCTTTATGCAATTCATTTACGGAAATATTTTTCTTACTTAATAAATACGTTCTTATTAATAACTCATAAATAGCATCTCCAATGTAAGCTAATTGTAATGGAGATAACATTTTAACCTTATTTTTATTCCAGCCATTTCCTCCAAAGATTATTGTATTAAAATAATCATCTGTCATATGACTATATTCTCCTCCATTTTGTACCTTCTTTAGTATCTTCAAGAAGTATCCCTTTTTCTTTCAATTCGTCTCTTATCTTATCTGCTAGTTGATAGTTCTTTTCTTTTCTTGCTTTGTTTCTCTCCTCAATAAGCTTTATAATCTCTTCATCAACTATTTCTTCTTTCTTTGAAAGTATTCCTAAAATACCACTTAACTCCATTAATGTATCATAAGCTTTTTTCACAACTTCTTTAGGACTTTCTGCATTAATATTAGTATTTGCATATCTCACTAATTCAAACAATGCAGAAATAGCATCTGCAGTATTCAAATCATCTTCCATACTTGATATAAACTTTTCTTTAAATTTGTCAATATCTTCAATTGTCTTTTTATCTTTATCTAGTAATTCTTCATCTTTACTCATTTCCAATAAATGCTCTAAATTTCTCTTTCCGTTATACAATCTATCTAATCCATTTTTAGCCTGCTTTACAAGTTCTTTGTTGAAATTAATTGGACTTCTGTAATGAGCTGATAATATGAAAAATCTTAATACTTCCAAATCAAATTCTTTACCGATTTCTCTAACTGTAAAGAAATTCATCTTTGATTTAGACATTTTTTGATCATCTACATTTACCATCGCATTATGAAGCCAATAGTTAGCAAATGGCTTTCCATTCAAACTCTCACTTTGAGCTATTTCATTCTCATGATGTGGAAATTGCAAATCTTCGCCACCTGCATGAATATCTATTGTATCACCTAACAATTTTTTTGCCATAACAGAACATTCAATATGCCATCCTGGCCTCCCTTTACCCCATGGACTCTCCCATGAAGGTTCACCTGGCTTTTCATTCTTCCAAAGTGCAAAATCAGTAGGATTTTTCTTCTCTTGATTTACTTCTATTCTAGCTCCTGCAATAAGCTCATCTATATTTTTCTTTGAAAGTTTACCATAATCTTTCATTTTAGTTGTATCAAAATATACATTGCCATTTACACTATAAGCATATCCTTTTTCTTCTAAACCTTTAATGAACTCAATAATATCGGAAATATACTCAGTTGCTCTAGGATGACTTGTAGTCTCCTCTTTCAATAAAAGTCCTTTAGCATCTATAAAATATTCATTTATAAACCTATCAGCTACTTCTTTAACAGTTGTACCTTCTTCATTAGCCTTTTTTATCATCTTGTCATCAATGTCTGTAAAGTTCACGATATAATCAACATCATAGCCTTTATACTCAAAATATCTTCTCAATACATCGAATACTACTAATGGTCTTGCATTTCCTACATGAATATAATTGTAAACCGTAGGACCACATACGTACATTGTAACTTTATCAGAGTCTATTGGTTTAAATTCCTCTTTAGTTCTTGTCAAAGTATTATAAAGTTTCATTATTTTTTCCTCCCTTCAAGTTGTAAATAATGTTTTCTAATTCTGTAACTCTCTTTCTTAAGCATTCTAACTCTTGTGCTATTGGGTCAGGTAATCTAACTTGGTCTAAATCAATTTCTTTTTTCGTACCTGAAACTTTTTTGTTATCTTTAATTACAATTCTACCAGGTACCCCTACAACTGTACAATTTGGAGGTACTTCTTTTAATACAACAGCTCCTGCTCCAATCTTTGAATTGTCTCCTACTTTAAATGGTCCCAACACCTTAGCACCACTACTTATTACTACATTATTCCCTATAGTTGGATGTCTTTTTCCTTTTTCTTTTCCTGTACCACCTAGTGTTGCTCCTTGATATATTGTTACATTATCACCTATCTCAGTAGTTTCTCCAATAACTACACCCATGCCATGATCAATAAAAATCCCTTTCCCTATTTTTGCACCTGGGTGTATTTCTATACCTGTTAGAAACCTACCAACATGAGACAATAGTCTTGCAATTAAAAATAATTTTCTTTTATAAAACCAATGTGCTATCCTATATATAATTATTGCATGAAGACCAGGATAACATAAAATTACTTCTAATAAACTCTTAACTGCTGGGTCTCTTTCAAATACAGCTTTAATATCTTCTCTAAGAGTTTTAAACATATTAATCAACTCCTATTTTTTTTAAATAAAAAAACCGCCTCTTAAATACAGAGACGGTTTATCCCGCGGTTCCACTCTGTTTGGGCTTAAGCCCCAACTCATTAAGCTGTAACGGAGCAACCGATTTACCCTACTCAACGTTCAGGTAATAGTTCAGAGGTGCACTTCGATTTACCATTGACCTGAAATCCCTCTCAGCTTATAAGGATTTCTCTCTGTAGGTTTAGTAAATCTACTCTCCTCATCATCACCTATTAAAATATTTAATTTTATAATCCATTTGTTAAAATAATCATAAATAACTTTAGCCTTTTTGTCAATGAACAAAAATCTATTTTATCTTATTCTGTCCTCTGTTCTCTGTTCCCTATTCTCTGTCCCTCGTTTTGTAAATTACACTATCTCTCTTTTTACATATTCTATTCTCTTTAATATATTTTGTTTACCTAAAATCAAAATTGTTTTAACTAAATCTGGTCCATGAAGCTGTCCTGTAAGTATTGCTCTAATAGGCATATATAAATTTTTACCCTTTGCTCCAGTTTTCTTTTGAAGTTTCTTAAATATACTTGAAGCAAATTCTTCATCTATTTCATCAATACTATTAAGTTCTTCTTCAAAAGCTTCTATTAAACTTAAAACTTGCTCTCCCTTAAGTACTTCTACAACGTCTTCATTTTCAGGCTCTACTTTATCTTTAAAGAATACATAGGCTTTATCAACTATTTCACTTATATAAGATATTTTTTCCTGCAGAGCTGATACTATCATTTTAATCCATTCATATCTATTTTTTATATCATCTTCATTTATAAATCCTGCTTCAACAAGATGTGGTATTGCAAGTTTCGTTATTCTATCTACATCGCTTTTTCTTATATATTGACCATTTATCCAATTTAGTTTATCAATATCAAAAACTCCACCAGTTTTTGATACTCTATCAAAAGAAAACTCATTAATAAGCTCTTCCATACTTAAAATTTCTCTATTATCTTCTGGGCTCCAACCAACTAATGCTAAGTAATTTACTAAAGCTTCAGGTAAATATCCTTTTTTTCTAAAATCTCCTACTGCTACATTTCCATGTCTTTTACTTAACTTCTTTTTATTCTTATTTAATACTGTTGGAAGGTGTACATAAACAGGTTGCTCCCAACCAAAAACTTCATATAAATAAACGTGTTTTGGAGTTGAAGAAAGCCATTCTTCACCCCTTACTATATGAGTGATTTTCATAAGATGGTCATCTACTACAACAGCTAAATGATAAGTTGGAAACCCATCTGATTTAAGTAATACCTGATCGTCTAAATCATTAGTATTTATAGTTATTTCTCCTCTAACCAAATCTTTAAACTTAATATCCTTATTTGCTGGTAATTTTAATCTTACTGTATATTCTTCGCCAGCTTCTATTCTCTTTTTAGCTTCTTCTAAAGTTATACTTCTACAATGACCATCATACCTTGGAGTAAGCCCTTTAGATTTTTGCTCTTCTCTAATCTTATCAAGTCTCTCTTTAGAACAGAAACAATAATATGCATGTCCCTTCTCAATAAGCTCATCTACATATTTTTTATAAATATCCAATCTTTCAGACTGTATATAAGGACCATACTCACCTTTTTGTACAAGTTTTCCGTTTTCTATAAAAACACCTTCATCATGTTCAACTCCAACCCATAATAAAGATTCAATCAAATTTTCAATTGCACCTTCAACATATCTAGTCCTATCTGTATCTTCTATCCTTAATATATACTTTCCGCCTTGATTTTTAGCAAAAAGGTAATCATATAATGCAGTTCTTAAATTACCAATATGCAAATAACCTGTAGGACTCGGTGCAAATCTAACCCTTACTTCTGCCATCCGACTACCTCCTAATACCTTTTCTTCTATATCTGTATATTATATACTACATCTTCTACCCTATCAAGATTATTCTACTATTAATATAATGTTAAGTATATTATTAGCTTAGAACAAAATTAATCTTTTAAAAAGTACATGAAAATAAAAGCAAATGCTTGAAAGAATTTTTTCTAAATTCTTTCGCATGAGCGTTATTTTCATAAATATTTTATTTTGTTTACAGGCTGAAGTATGTTATTTAATTTTGTTAAGATATCACTAAAAAGTTTCCTCAAAAACTCTAATATCCTTTCTAAAAGTGATTTTATTTCCTGATTCTCCTTAGAAAGTTCATTAAGTTTATCAGATATACCTTTAAGCTGCTTTTTTATTTCTTTTAGGTTAAGGTTTAACTCTGATATATCCTTCATAAGTTTAACTATCTCATCAATCTCTTCTTTTTCAAGTTTTATGTTTAATTCATTTGAAACCTTTATAACTATTTTCCTTATTTTATCCTCTTCTTTTAAGTCTTTAGCAACAACCTCTTCTTTAATCTCTTTAATGAGCTGACTAGCTTGTTTTTTCCCTATTTTCTGTCCAAGTTCTCCAGTTTTAGCTATTTCTTCATTAGCTACTTCTTTTTCTCTTTCTCCTATTTTATTACCTGTTGCATTTTCAAAAGCCTTAATAATACCAGTTAATGCTGCTGTACCAGATACTTCATAAGGTGCTGCTACTTTAACTTTTGCATCTTTGATACCAGCCGTAACTAAAGCATTCATATACATTTCCTTAGAAACCCATGTTATATTGTAAGTTTCAACGCTAATACCCTCATTATTACTTAATTTCTTAACGTAAGCAGATGAAATAGCTTTAGTTCCAATTAGTTTTTCATCTATATATTTACCCAAATATTTTCTCTCTTCACTATTTGTAACTTTAATTATCTTAACATTATCTTTAACATTAAATAACTCTAAAATCTCATTTTTTTGCTTCTCTGTCAAATCTTCACCTATACTAACAACAACATCAAAATCTTGAGTATGTGCAGCAGAGCTAATAAACACAAGAAATAAAACTATTACAATAAACCTTTTTATAATCATAAACAATACCCTCCAATATAGGATTTCTAAATTATTCTCGTCAAAAGGAAAAATACAAGAATCAATAACAATATATGTACTATCCACCAACCAACTGATAAAAAGCTGAATCTTCCAACATTAAATTTACTTCGATTATCTTTTTTATCCATAAAACCCTCCTGATTTACTTAAATTAAAGCTTTAAGATTATTCTTTGCAAAAAAGATTCTCATATACAAAAAATGCGACAAAGTCGCATTTTTGAATATAAACATAATGGTAATTTTATGTTATAATGGTTTTAGTTTCTATTATGCGTGTTAAAATGGGTGATTTTGCATGAAAATTCTCAAAACCAATATATACATAATACTAGCAAGTATTATATTAGGAATTTTACTTGCTATTCAACTCAAAGCTACTAGTAGAACTTCCATAACAAACATTCCTTACGATAAAAAAAATCAGCAATTAATTTTAGACATAAGAAAAATTCAAAAAGAAAAAACAACACTAGAAAAAAGATTGAATAAATTAAACGATATTGCTAATAAATATGAAAAACAAAAAGCTTCAGAAAGCAAAGATATAAATAAACTACTTAATGAAGTAGAAACATATAAAATGTTAAGTGGTTGTAAAGATGTATATGGACCTGGAATTATAATAGAAATTAATGATTTAAATAATGATTTTGACTATTTTGATACTAATGAATTGTATGCGAAAAAATTGAAATTATTATTAAATTTAATCAATAACCTTAAATCCGTAAATGCAGAAGCTATCTCTATAAATGAGCTAAGGTATACAAATCGTACAGAGATTGTACTAGCAGGTCTACACATTGAAATAAATGGAGTTTCTGTTAATACTCCCTTAACAATTAAAGCTATTGGAAATCCTGATTTGCTCGAAGAAGTTATTAATTTTACAATTTATACCTCAGACTTTGATATACAGTTAAAAAAACAACAAGATATTTTCATTCCTAAATATA
The DNA here is from genome assembly GCF_001730685.1 of Caloranaerobacter ferrireducens. Lineage (NCBI taxonomy): Bacteria > Bacillati > Bacillota > Tissierellia > Tissierellales > Thermohalobacteraceae > Caloranaerobacter > Caloranaerobacter ferrireducens. Next base: position 9,569 of record NZ_MDJR01000011.1, read on the forward strand.
AAAAAGTTTTAGATTTTAAATACGCAAAACCAATTAAGCAATAAGTTTATTACATGATAAAGGACAGCTAAAAATTTGCTGTCCCTTAATTTATTTAAATTTTCTTAATAAAGTTCAACTATATAAAAATTTATGCATAGATATATTGAGGCTATAAGTTAAGATGGAAGGTGATGGCGATGTTTTCATTTTTAAAGAACTTATTCAACAATACTAAGTTAAAAAGAAACTTAAAACTCAATATGTATCAAATAATTGAAATTGAAAGGGATAAAATAAGATCCATTGTTCATCCGTAATTTTTAAGGCGGTCAATGACCGCCTTAAATTATATCTTTAATCCTTGTCTTTCAAATTCAGCTTTTATTCTTTCATAAACTTCATCTGATGAAATTTCTGTTTTTTCACCTGTACCTCTTAATACAAATTCTACTATGTTTTCACTTGCCTTTCTTCCTACTGTTATTCTTATAGGTATACCAATTAAATCAGCATCATTAAACTTAACTCCTGGTCTTTCATTTCTATCATCTAATAATACTTCAATTCCTTTATCCATTAATTCTTTATATAACTTTTCTCCTAGGTTTACTTGTTCCTCTTTCTTAGTACTAACTATGGTTATTATTACATGATATGGTGCCACTGATAAAGGCCATATTATACCTTTTTCATCATGATTTTGCTCAATTATCGCAGCCATTGTTCTTGAAACACCAACACCATATGACCCCATAACAAAATGTCTCTCTTTGCCATTCTCATCTAAGAATGTAGCATTTAAGCTTTTACTATACTTAGTCCCTAATTGGAATATATTACCTACTTCTATTCCTCTAGCTATCTTCAATGATTCTCCACATTTTGGACATAAATCTCCTTCTTCAACCAATAATAAGTCTTCAACTATTTCCCCTTCAAAATCTCTGCCATAGTTTACATTCTTAATGTGATAGTCTGTTTCATTAGCTCCTACTATAAAGTTTTTCATTTTAGCTACTCTAGAATCTACTATCAACTTAGCTTTTTCACTTATTCCAATAGGACCTGCAAAACCTACCTCAGCTCCCGTAACTTCCTTAACTATTTCTTCATTTGCCATCTCTAATTCATGTTCTCTTACACCAAATAAGTTACATAATTTAACTTCATTAACCTCTCTGTTACCTGGTACTAATACTGCTACTATTTCATCCTTTACTTTATAAATTAATGTTTTTACGAATTTGTCTGCTGGAATATTAAAAAATTCTACTAGCTGCTCAATAGTCTTGATCCCTGGAGTATGAACTTTTTCAATTTCTAATTCAGTACTTTCATTTCCATTTAAATTGTATATACATTGTGCCTTCTCATCTGTTGCAGCATAATCACATTTTTCACAATAAGCTATTTGACTTTCTCCAACATCAGACATAGCCATAAATTCATGGGAATCACTTCCTCCCATTGCACCTGAATCACCTTCAACTACTTTAAACTTTAGTCCACATCTAGTAAATATCTTTTCATAAGCTTTCCACATTATTTCATAAGATTTTTTCATACCCTCTTCGTCTTTATCAAAACTATAAGCATCTTTCATTAAAAATTCTCTACTTCTCATTAAGCCAAATCTAGGTCTTTTTTCATCTCTATATTTAGTTTGTATCTGATAAATATTTAAAGGCAATTGCTTATATGACTTTAACTCGTTTCTTATAAGATCTGTAAAATACTCTTCATGTGTAGGTCCTAAACAAAACTCTCTTTCATGTCTATCTTTAAGTCTAAACATTTCTGGGCCAAATTCATACCAACGTCCACTTTCCTGCCATATTTCAGCTGGCTGTATAGCTGACATAAGCACTTCTTGTGACCCTGCCGCGTCCATCTCTTCTCTTATTATTTGCTCAATTTTTCTCATTACTCTGTATCCAAGAGGCAAGAAAGAATATACCCCTGAAACTAATTTTCTTATCATACCTGCTCTTAACAAAAGCTGATGACTTGGAATTTCTGCTTCTGAAGGTACTTCTCTAAGTGTTGGCATATACATTCTTGACATTCTCATAATATCTACTCCTTTCTTCTTATTTTTTTCTAAATCAAAAAAACCCTCACCCCTATAATCCTAGGGACGAAGGTTCTCCGCGTTACCACCCTAATTGGCCAGATGACTAGCCCTCTCTTAATAGCTAACGGTATTAACCGTCTAGACCTACTAATTTCAGTCTAGAAGCTCAGGGACGGGTTCGATAAACAGTGGGTCAGAAATCTTTCAGCCAAGGATTTCCTCTCTGTAGACCTTGATTATCTACTATTTCCCCTCTTCGCTAATACTATTGATTTTGAAAATTATAATACTAAAAATCTTAATATTTGTCAATTAGTTTCTAAAAATTACCGTTTCTTTATTAAACAATTTTACTGTCACTGTTAACGCTACAGCTATATAGATTATCATCCAAATTAAAACTATACCTATATGCACTGGATTATAGATGGAAACTAACGCCTCTTTAATAATTGAAATTACATTAATTATTGGAATATTAAAATAAACTTTTGGTATTGCTTTTCCATCTAAATACATTGTCAAATAAGTTGGTATAAGCATTATAATTGTTATTGGCGTCAAATATGTCTGAGCCTCTTTAAAGTTTCTTGCATAAAAACTTACTGCCAATTCTAAACTGCTAAAAGTTAAAGTTAACCCTATACAGAATAACCCAATAATTAAAATTGTATTTATAGGAAGGTTGCTTATAGTCCCAAATAAATCTGAATTCAATCTCGTTGCTATAATAAAACCTGTCAAAGATGCTAAAGTAGCTATAATTCCAGCAACAACAACTGTAAAATATTTACCTATCAATAATGAAGTTCTGTTTATTCTAGTCGTTAAAAGAGGCTCAAGTGTCTGTCTTTCCTTTTCTCCTGCACCTAAATCAGTAGCTGCTGGTATTCCACCAACTGCTGACCATATAGTAAGAAACATCGGAAGCATCATAGAAAACATAATAATGCCAAATCCGCCTTCTTTAGCTATCGATATAGCTTTAATATCAACCACCTTAAGTATATTATTATCAGTTCCCAATTCTTTTAATCTTTTAGATACAATAATTTGAGAATAATCATTAATTATTGATTTCAATCTAGGATACGCCATTGAAGATTTTTGACTAGATTCATCATAAATTATTTCAACTGTACCAAATTCATCATTATTTACTTTTTCATCAAAATATTTATCAATCTTTACTATAGCCTTAACCTCAAGTTTTTCCAGAGATTTTTCAGGTTCATCTGTATTTACAATATTTATCCCTTCATGTATAGTTAAGTATTTCAAAAGTCCATTATTATTCTCTGAAATAACTGCTATATTAATTGGTTTTGTGTCCTCCTCTATAATATCAGAAACTCCACTTCCTAATGCTAAACTCAAAATAGGAAATATCAATATTGGTATTATAATACTAGTAAATATAGTCTTTCTATCTCTAAATGTATCCTTTATTTCTTTTTTAAATACTATCCAAATATACTTAAACATCGTTATCCCCCACTAACTTAATAAAAATATCCTCTAGATCCATATTATTGTATTTTCGTGCTAATGAAGCTAATGACGATATCTCCACCATCTTACCCTTATGAATTATACCTACTGTATCACAAAGTTTTTCAACTTCTTTCATTGAATGACTGGAAAAAATAATGGTTTTCCCTTGTTGCTTTAAGTCCATTATAAACTCGTGTACCATATTAACAGCAGTTACATCTAAACCAGCTGTAGGTTCATCAAAAAGCATTATATCAGGATCATGTACTATACTTCTAGCAATTGCCACTTTCTGTTTCATCCCTTTTGAAAATTTACCTACTCTTCTGTCAATATATTCTTCCATCCCAAGCTTTTTTGCTAAAAACTCAACTCTTTTTTCAATTTCTCTTTTGTCCATACCATTAAGCAATCCAAAATATTCTATATTTTCCCTAGCTGTCAATCTATCATAAAGTCCTGTTTCTCCGCCAAAAAGTATTCCTATCTGCCCTCTTGCACCTTCTGGGTCATTAATAATATCATAACCATTTAATCTAGCTGTACCAAAGGTCGGTTTAAGTATTGTCGCTAATAACCTTAATGTAGTAGTTTTACCTGCTCCATTTTCACCTAGTAACCCAAAAACTTCTCCCTTACTCACATTAAAAGATATACCTTTTACAGCTTCAACCTCTTTAAATTTCTTTCCTAAGTTCAGAATTTCTATCAATCATATCCCCCCATTACTTTTTACACAAAGTACAAACAGAATGTGCTGAAATTCCTTCTTTTCTCCCCTCAAAGCCAAGCCTTTCAGTAGTTGTAGCCTTTATACTGATATCATCTACTGGTATATTAAGTATATTCGATATATTGTTTCTCATTTCCTCTATATATGGAGCTATTTTAGGTTCTTGTGCAACAATAATACTGTCTATATTATTCACTTTATAACCCCTACTATTTATCAATTCATTAACTTTACGTAATAATTCCATACTTGAAATACCTTTATATTTAATATCATTATCTGGAAAATGCTTACCTATATCTCCTAGCGCCAAAGCTCCAAGCATACTGTCCATAATAGCATGCACAAGCACATCAGCATCAGAATGCCCTAATAAACCTCTATCATATTTTATCTGAACTCCACCTAAAATTAGCTTCCTTCCTTCCACTAATCTATGTACATCATAACCTATTCCTATTCTCATATTTATATCCTCCTTTATCTATTAACTATAGCCTCTGCTATTATTAAATCTTCAGGAGTCGTTATTTTAATATTACTGTAATCACCCATAACAATTTTAACTTTGTGTCCTATTCTCTCTACTAACATACTGTCATCTGTGCCTAGAAAAGTGTCTGATTGAGCTTTTTCATATGCTTTAAGTATCAAATCATATCTAAATGTTTGAGGAGTTTGAATTGCCCATAATTCTTTTCTATTTGGCGTATCTACTACTTCGCCATTTAAATCAACTTTCTTGATAGTATCCTTTACCGGAACTCCTGTTACACAAGCCCCATATTCAAGTGCAAATTTTATATTTTCTTCTATAATCTCTCTTTTAATAAATGGTCTTGCTCCATCATGTATTAAAACAATATCACTCTTTTTATTCACTCCCTTAAGACCATTATACACAGAATCCTGTCGTTCTCTCCCCCCTTGAATTACGTTTTTGACTTTATATAATTCATATTTTTCAATAACTTCTTTTTTGCAAAAATCAATTTCGTCATACCTAGTAACTACTATGATTTCATCTATATAATCACAGTTATTAAACTGTATCAAAGTACGAGCTAATACAGGAACATCTTTTATCTTTATAAACTGTTTGTTAATTTTACTGTTCATTCTTTTGCCCATACCTGCTGCTGGTACTATAACAGAAATATATTTGCCTAAATAACTCATTATGACACCTCGCTTTTAGTTTGTTAAAGGACAGAAAACATTATTTTGAATTATAATTTATTTCCCACAAATTGTCAAACGTGTATTCCCAATAAAATCAAAATTCTGTTATCATTAATGACTTGTAATAATCCTCCTTATAAGCTCTACTGTTGCTATAATAAACGAACTAGCAATCAACCATTTAACAGCGGATAAAAATTGAATTTTGTTTACGTTTCTTTGTAACAATTTTAAAATTATATAAAAGGATAATATCAAAAATATAGTTGATACTAAAAAAACATATAAGAAAAAATATATTGTATTCATTTTTCCCTCCTAACTTGCCATTTACAGTTTTAAATCATAATTATTATTTAAAGAAATTGAGTAGATAGTGTATTTGTATAAACAAAGCCCGACTAAAGTCGGGCTTAAATAATCAATACTAAACAGCTTTATCTACCATTGATTTTGGCTTTGCAAATATCATTCTTCCAGCTGCAGTTTGTAAAACACTTGTAACCATAACACCAATAGTCTCGCCTATATGCTTTTTACCGCCATCTACAACAATCATAGTTCCATCATCCAAATATGCTACTCCTTGTCCTGACTCTTTTCCATCTTTTATTACTTGAACTACCATTTCCTCTCCAGGAAGCACTACTGGTTTTACTGCATTTGCAAGCTCATTAATATTTAATACATCAACACCTTGAAACTCTGCAACTTTATTTAAATTAAAGTCATTAGTAACTACCTTCCCTTTAAGTATTTGAGCTAATTTTAATAATTTACTGTCAACCTCATTAATATCCTCAAAATCTTTATCATAAATTATAACTTCTATATCAATTTCTTTTTGTATTTTATTTAGAATATCAAGACCCCTTCTACCTCTATTTCTTTTAAGTCCATCTGAAGAATCTGCTATATGCCTTAATTCTTCTAAAACAAACTCTGGAATCACTAAAGGACCTTCAATAAATCCAGTTTTACATATATCAGCTATCCTTCCATCAATTATTACACTAGTATCTAATATTTTAGGCTGAACTTTAGTTCCTTTAAATGCTTTATCTTTACTACCTGTTCTTTTGAAAACATTTAGAATGCTAAAAAAATCTTCTCTCTTCTTTGTTGGAACTATTATTCCAAGATATCCAAACAATAAATATAATAATATAGAAATTACTACTCCCAAATAAGGAATACCTAAATTAAAAAAAGGCTGACTGCTCAAATAAGCAATAATCAATCCAACTATAAGACCAATAGAACCTAATACTATATCTGTCGCTGGAACTTGCTGAAGTTCCCCTTCAACACTATTTGCAATATTTCTTGCTGCAAAAAGAAGTTTAGGAAAAGCAATATGAAATATAATTCCAAATATTAATGATGTTGAAATATAAACATACAACCTTAAATTACCATCTATAAAATTAAGAATTCCAACTGAATATAATAGACTAACTATTCCATAACCCAAAAACATACTAAAAATCGTTAATACTACTCTTATAATTTTCTGAACCATAAACATATCACCTCCTATTCTTATTTATCTCCATTTATGAATATTCTATAACTTGGTTACATACATTTCAACAGAAATTTAAAAAAATCTCAATAAATTCCATGTTCCTTAATTGTTTCCAGATTGGCATTCATAGAAATAAGCGTCTTTAAGACGCTATTTTACAACTTTTTCAACTAATTCTTCAGCCTCTACCTCACAAATATCTTTAGCTAATACTATTTCACTTATTAATATTTGTTTTGCATTACTTAACATTTTTCTTTCTCCTGTAGATAATCCTTTCTCTCTTTCTCTTATCATAAGATTTCTAACTACACTAGCAATTTCATATATATTACCACTTTTTATCTTATCCATATTTATTCTGTATCTTCTATTCCAATTTTGAGGCATTTTAGTTCTATCGTCAGCTAACACAGCTAAAACTTGTTCAACTTCCTCACTATCAATTACTTCTCTAATCCCGATTTCATCTACATTATCTACAGGAACCATAACTTTCATATCACCCATTGGCATTTTCATAACATAATATTTTCTTTTTTTACCTAAAATTTCTTTTTCCTCAATTGCCTCTATAACACCAGCACCATGCATGGGATAAACTATTTTATCGCCAATACCAAACATTATACATGACCTCCCAAAATTATACATTACATTCTAATTATAGTATACAATACACCTTTTTGATTGTCAAATTTAATATTTTACCATATGCAAGAAATAGTTGTCAACTAAGTTCTTATTCAAATTTTTTGTTTAATTTTCCGAATTTTCTTTATATTATGACTTAAACCAATTGACAAACTATTATTTTTATAAGTATAATTAAGTTAAAGATAATACAGTAATTGAGGTGATTACATGCCAAACGACTTGTTGTGTGATGAGTTTCAAGACATAGTTTCAGAAGTTCTAATTAGACACAAAAGTATATTAGATATTATTACAAAATTAGAAGAATCCAATGCAAGAATTAACCGTGCTCTAATTAAATCTGTAACTTCTTGTGGATGTATCTCTATAAATGCTAAAAAACAAGAATACAGTCACGAAAGTTTAGAAAAAGCAAAAAATACTATAAGTAGTCATTTAGAAGGGAAAATGTGTGACTCTTGTAGAGAAAAGATTGAAGAAGAACTGGGTAAACATCTGTTTTACATTGCAGCTTTATGTAATTCATTAGATCTAAACTTTTATGATCTAATAATTAAGGAATATAAAAAATTAGACGCTTTAGGTATATATACTCTAAGATAAAATTTAAAGGCTAACAGCTGTGCTGTTAGCCTTTCTAAATATGTCTATCTAAAAGTGATTGCTCTTGCACTCTTCTTAATCCTTCCTTAATAGCTCTAGCTCTTACCTCTCCTATACCCTCTACTTTATCTAAATCTGAAATTGAAGCTCTAAGTATTTCTTGAAAAGAACCGAACATCTCTATTACATTTTCTAACACATTATAAGGAAGGCGAGGAATTTTACTCAAAATCCTGTATCCCTTAGGAAATATATTTATGTCTAAGGAATTAATACCTCCATCATATCCAAGTATCTTAGCAATATTAGTTAAATCTAATAGGTCTTCTGAAGTCAGATTACTTATAGATTTTTTTACTTCTTCAAAGTCTAATCCCTCAACTATATAATCTTTTATTATATTTATACCATCTTCTTCAACATCTCCCGTTAACTCTTCTAATTGCATACTTATCAATCTACCTTCGTTTCCTAGTTCTAATATATACTTATCAATCTCTTTAACAATTCTCATTACCATTTCTGTTCTTTGAAGTACTATAGCTACGTCATATACTGTTACCAAATTCTCAAACTCAAGTGCACTCAAATTAGCCAAAGTCTGGTCTAATACTGACTTATACTTTTCTAAAGTTTGAATAGCTTGATTAGCTTTAGACAGTATTTCACTTACATCCTTTAATACATATTTATAGTTGCCTTTATATAAAGTAATAATATTTCTCCTCTGCGATATAGAAATAACTAATTGGTTAGTCTGTTTAGCAACTCTTTCTGCTGTTCTATGTCTTATTCCTGTCTCTTTTGAAGCTATAAATGGGTCTGGCATTAACTGCGCATTTGCATAAAGTATTTTTTTTATATCATGACTGATAATAATTGCCCCGTCCATTTTAGCTAACTCATATAGATGAGCAGGCGTAAAATCACTATTTATATTAAAGCCGCCATCTACTATACTCAAAACTTCATCACTATCTCCTACTACTATTAATGCTCCTGTTTTAGCTCTAACTATATTCTCTAAGCCTTCTCTTAAAGGCGTTCCTGGAGCTAATATTTTTAACGATTCGAATATTTCATTATTCCTAATATCCTCTTCTCTCATAGCAAATTAACCTCCTAAACATATATCCAACGCATCACGTATATTATTTACTCCTATTATATTCATATCAGTTTTAATATTTAAACCCTTAAGGTTCGATTCAGGTACAATTGCCGTCTTAAATCCTAACTTACTGGCCTCATTAATCCGTTTATCTATAAATGAAATACTCCTTAACTCACCAGCTAATCCGACCTCTCCCATAACTACAGTTTTTGAATTAATCTCAACATCCTTAAAACTGGACGTTAGTGCACAAATTATCCCTAAATCAGCTGCTGGTTCTTTTATTTGAATACCTCCCGTTACATTAATATATGCATCCATATTATTAAACTCTAAACCTATCTTTTTTTCCAAAATAGCTATCATCAGTATAACTCTGTTATAGTCCACTCCTGTTGCAATCCTTCTTGGCATACCAAAAGCAGTATAACTCACTAAAGCCTGCATTTCTATAAGCATTGGTCTTGTTCCTTCGATACTAGGAACTACAACATTTCCTGATGCATTAATGGGTCTACCTGATAAAAGCATTTCAGAAGGATTTATTACTTCTACTAATCCTGAATCTCGCATTTCAAATATTCCTATCTCATTCGTAGAACCAAATCTGTTTTTTACTGCTCTTAAAACCCTATAAGTATGATGACGCTCTCCTTCAAAATATAAAACTGTATCAACCATATGCTCCAAAACTCTAGGACCAGCTATTGCACCAGATTTAGTAACATGCCCTACTATAAAAGTAGCTATTTCTCTTTCTTTAGCAACCTTCATAAGCATAGATGATATTTCTCTAACTTGACTTACACTTCCTGGAGCAGAAGATATATTAGGAGTATAAACTGTTTGGATAGAGTCTATAATAAGTACTTGCGGCTTAGTATCTTTTATTACATTTAAAATTATTTCTATATTAGTTTCTGCTAATATAAATAAATCTTCTCCACTAATCCCTAGTCTGCTTGCTCTAATCTTAATTTGCTTTGCCGATTCTTCCCCTGATACATATAATACTTTATACCCTTTAAGTGAGATATTATTTGCTGTCTGTATTAACAAAGTTGATTTGCCAATTCCAGGATCGCCTCCAACCAATATAAGTGAACCTTTTACAATTCCTCCGCCCAATACTCTATCAAATTCTTTTATATATGTAGAAGTTCTAGCTTCGTTTTTTATTTCAACTTCTTTTAATCTTTGTACTTTGGTAATACTAAGTTCTAATGGTTTAGTTTGTAAACTTTTTTCATAAAATTCTTCAACAAATGTATTCCATTGTCCACAGGAAGGGCATTTACCAAGCCATTTAGGAGTCTCATATCCACATTCCTGGCAAATAAATTTAGTTTTTATTTTAACCACTAAAAAACCTCCTAGACCTCTCATTTTAATTATTAACTATTTTTTAAACAATTATAGTATATTATTTAAATATTAGCAACAAAAGAAAAAGGAAGGAAAAAAATTATCCTTCCTATTCTTTATTAAAAGTCAATTTTTCACCATCAAAATCTACTACAATATTATCGTTTTTAGAAATATTTCCTTTTAATATCTCCTCTGATAATTTATCTTCAATCAATTTTCTTATGCTTCTCTTAAGAGGTCTTGCTCCATAAGTTGGGTCATAACCTTCTTTAGCCAAGTATTCTTTAGCTTTTTCTGTAACTTTAATATTTACATTTAAAGCCTTAAGTCTCTTTTCCAAATCCTTAACCATTAAATCTACAATTTGTTTAATATGTTCTTCATTCAGTGAGTGGAAAACAATAACTTCATCTATTCTGTTCAAAAACTCAGGTCTAAATGATCTTCTTAACTCATCCATAATATTTTCTTTCATTTTCTCGTACTCTTCTTTTTCTTGATCTTTTTGTGCTGCAAATCCTAAAGTCTTCTGTTTTTTAATTGTGCTCGCTCCAACATTTGAAGTCATTATAATAACAGTGTTCTTAAAATCTACTACCCTACCTTTTGCATCGGTTAATCTACCATCATCTAAAAGCTGCAATAGAATGTTAAATACATCTGGATGAGCTTTTTCAATCTCATCAAATAATATTACTGAATAAGGTTTTCTTCTTACTTTTTCAGTTAGCTGACCTCCTTCTTCATATCCTACATATCCTGGAGGTGAACCTACTATCTTTGATACAGAATGTTTTTCCATATATTCAGACATATCGACTCTAATCATTGCATTTTCATCACCAAACAAAGCTTCAGCCAATGCTTTTGATAACTCTGTTTTTCCAACACCTGTAGGTCCTAAGAATATAAATGAACCTATTGGTCTATTAGGATCTTTAAGACCTACTCTAGCTCTTCTTATTGCATTAGATACAGCTTTAACAGCTTGCTCCTGACCTACTACTCTTTGATGTAATATTTCCTCCATTTTAAGCAATCTTTCAGACTCTTCTTCAGCTAGCTTTTTAACTGGTATTCCAGTCCAACTTGAAACTACCTGTGCTATTTCTTCATATCCTACTTCTGTTGATTTTGATTGTTTTTCATGTCTCCATTCTTCTTTTCTTCTTTCTAATTCTTCTTTTATTTTCTTTTCTTCATCTCTTAATTTTGCAGCTTTCTCAAAGTTTTGAGTACTTATTGCTTCTTCCTTTTCTTGATATAATTCTTCTAGCTTCTTTTCAAGCTCATTTAAATCTGGTGGTGCAGTAATAGACTGTAATCTAACTCTTGAAGCCGCTTCGTCTATTAAATCGATTGCTTTATCTGGTAAAAATCTATCTGTAATATATCGGCTAGATAGTTCTGCAGCCGCTTTTATAGCTTCATCTGTTATCTTTACTCTATGATGAGCTTCATATTTATCTCTTAAACCTTCAAGAATCTTAATTGTATTCTCAATTGTCGGTTCTTCTACTATAATAGGCTGAAATCTTCTCTCTAAAGCAGGGTCCTTTTCAATATGTTTTCTATATTCATCTAAAGTAGTTGCTCCTATAGCTTGTAATTCACCTCTAGCTAAAGCTGGTTTTAAAATATTAGATGCATCTATTGCACCTTCAGCAGCTCCAGCTCCAATAATTGTATGCATTTCATCTATAAACAGAATTATGTCTCCTGATTTTCTTATCTCTTCCATTACTTTTTTTAGTCTATCTTCAAACTCTCCTCTATATTTAGCTCCTGCAACCATTGATGCCAAATCTAAAGTTACAACTTTCTTATTTTTTAATATTTCTGGGACATTACCTTCAACTATCTTCTGTGCTAATCCTTCTACTATAGCTGTTTTTCCTACTCCAGGCTCTCCAATTAGGCATGGATTATTTTTAGTTCTTCTACTTAATACTTGTATAACTCTTTCTATTTCTTTATCACGACCAATAACTGGATCAAGCTTTTCTTCCTGCGCTAATTTAGTTAAATCTCTACCATACTTATCTAAAGTAGGTGTCTTTACATTCCCTCTATGATTTGCTTTTTGCCCATGTCTATTAAATGAATTATCTAGCATACTGAGTATTTCTTCTCTAGCTTTTGATAAATCTATTCCTACTTCCTTTAATATAGTAGCTGCTACCCCTTCACCTTCTTTAATTAGTCCTAATAATATGTGCTCTGTTCCTATATAGTTATGTCCCAAACTTTTAGCTTCCATAAGACTTAATTCAAAAACTCTTTTTGTTCTAGGAGTAAATCCTAGTAATTCACCTTCTTCATTTCCATATCCGATTAAATTAATTATTTTCTGTCTTACTTTATCTAAATCAACACCAAGGTTTGTGAGTACCCTAGCTGCTATCCCTTCTCCTTCTTTTATCAATCCAAGTAGTAAATGTTCTGTACCTACATAATTATGTTTAAGCTGTTTGGCTTCTTCCTGAGCAAATAAAATTACTTTTTGTGCCCTTTCTGTAAATCTTCCAAACATAGCCATATTATACACCTCCTACTATTTTAAATATTCTCTAATCATTTCAGCTCTTTTTATATCTCTTTCTTTAGCATTTAATTCTTTACCTGAATATTTTTGAATACTAGCTGGTTGTGACAAGATCATCAAGTTATTAATTTTGTCTAAATCTATATCATTAATAATACCCATTTCTATACCCATTCTTACATCTGACAATAATTTCATAGATTCTTTTGATGTTATTATTCTTGAATTCTTTAATATTCCTAAAGATCTATATACTATATCTTCTACCTCTATTCTTTTTGTGTTCATCAGCCTTTGCCTTGATTCTTTTTCCCGACTAATAATCTGAAGTACAATTTTTTTCAGCTTTTCAATAATTTCCTCTTCAGTTTCGCCTAAGGTTGTTTGATTAGAAATTTGGAACAAATTACCTAATGCATCAGTTCCTTCACCATATAATCCTCTTACAGTAAGACCTATCTGATTTACAGCCTGAAGAACTTTATTTATATGACCAGTCATTACTAAACTAGGAAGATGCAGCATAACTGAAGCTCTCATTCCAGTTCCTACATTAGTTGGACATGAAGTTAAATACCCTAACTTTTCATCAAAAGCGTACTTTACATTTTCTTCTATAATATCATCAATTTTACTACATAAATCCCAACTTTCTTCTAGCTCTAAGCCAGGAAGTAAAACCTGTATTCTTATATGGTCTTCTTCATTTATCATTACTGTTACTTTTTCATCTTTCCTCAGTAAAAATGCACTTCTTTCAGGCTTAGCAATTAACTCAGGACTAATAAGATGTTTTTCTACAAAAATCTGTCTTTCTAAAGGTGAAATATCTTTAGTTCTAAAAAAATCAAATTCTCTTGATAAGATTGTATTCCCTTCAATTATTGAACTTCTTACTCTATCTATCACTTTATTAGCACTTTCTGTATTAAGCATTTGTGGAAACAGAAAATCTTCAATATTTCGTGCCAGTCTAATTCTAGTACTAACTACTATATCATTCGTTTTATCGTTTCCTTGTAACCATTTAGCCATCCTAATCACCTCTACTTTGTATCTATTTGAGCTTGAAGCTCTCTAATTTGATCCCTTATTTGAGCTGCTTTTTCATACTCTTCATTTCGTACTGCAATTTCTAACTGATTCTTGAGTCTACTAATTTCTTTTTTAATCCTTATCACGCCACCAGCTCTTCTGGGAACTTTTCCTATATGATTTCCATGTCCATGTATTCTTTTAAATAGAGGTATTAGTTTTTCCTTAAATGAGTTGTAGCAATTACTGCATCCAAACTTACCTGTCTGTCTAAACTTACTATAAGTTAAACCACATCTATCGCATTTTGTACTTGTAATATAATCTATTTTAAAAGGACTATCCTGTACATTATCTAAATCTAAAAGTCCTGTTAGAAAATTGTGTATTGAAAAAGATGTATCAAATTCAAATTCCTTATGATTTTTAGCACATTCCTCACATAAATGAAGTTCTGTTACATTGCCATTTATAATTTTTGTAAAATGCATAGTCGCTTCTCTTTTTCCGCAATCATCACAAAGCATAAAACCCCTCCTTTTCTCATCATTCTACTAACATAAGAAGCATATCTTTAAGTATACTTGCTCTCAATTCATTCTTAAACTTTGGTACAATTCCTAAAGCCCTGTCACTTAAAGCAGATTTCATTAAATCAGCTTCTCGATTTGTTATAAACCCTTTTTCAACGAACGTATCTATCAACCTATAAGCTCTCATCTTTGTAATAGAATCACCTATAGTATTTACTATAAGATTTCTAATGTAACTATCATTATTAATGTTTAATTTAATTATTTTAATATAGCCTCCTCCACCTCTTTTACTTTCTATATAATACCCTTTATCTTGAGTAAATCTCGTTGCTAAAACATAATTTATTTGAGATGGAGCGCAGTTAAAATATTGAGCTAATTCGTTCCTCTGTATTTCAACAGTCTCATTATCCGTTTCTTCCAAAAGTCTTTTAATAAATTCCTCTATAATGTCGCTCAGTCTTGACATTATATCACCTCTTTGACTTTGACTTTCTTTGTCTTTCACTGATATTTTACTATCTTAATTCCATATATTTCAACATTAGTATTATCTTTTTCTTGTTCATATATTAGAATTATTATTCATTATTTTAATTTATGTAATAATTACTAAATATTACTTAATTTTTTTCAAAATTATAGGTCAATCTAAGCGATTGACCTTAAACTGTCAACGAACTTATTTTTTTAATATCTATGAAAATAACAAAATCTTCAATTTAAATAAATCAAGGAAGATTTTGTTGAAATCCATTTTGGAAATTATATTTTAAATTACCCACGATTTAATAAGGTTAATAATTTCCTTATGGATTATAAAAGTGAATGCTTGAAAGAATTTAGTGAAAAAAACTAGGTGAAAATTTTAAAGAAAATCCGTAGGCTTAGCATGGACGCTAAGCCAGCTTCCAGAGTTAGGACGACTCATTGGAAGCGTTAGGATTTTCTAAAAATTTGAACCTTTAGTTTTTTCTAAATTCTTTCGCCTGAACACTATTTTCATAGATAATTTAATTTGTCAACAATCTCAGATCAATCGAATAGATTGACCTTCAATAAATTTAATATTTAGTTATATCTTCAATACGATTCACAGCTCTATTTTGTTCTTCAAAACCTGCCCATCCAAAAGTTGTTGCCATCCACTCACCATAAGCAGTTTTATCTACAAGCATTGATTCTATTTCATCATCTTTTTTATATATATCTATTTTTCTCTGATACTCTAAACCTGATCTATTTTTATTATAATCTCTATTTGTACTCATCTAATCTCCTTTCTTTCTGTGAGCTATTAATTTATATTTCTTTCCCATATGATCCCCTTTTGGTAAAACCTCAAAACCATTATTTTCTAAAGCTTCTCTTATAAATCTTGACTGCGCTGCATCATTACTATCCATAGTTATTACTAATTCATCATTTTCATCAATTTTACCAATAGTATTTAGTAGTTTAGTAATACTATTTAAACCTAGCTCTCTATCAAAATTTATATAATAATCAGCCAAATTGTATCCTCCTACCAATAAAATTAATTGAATAACTTTTAAACAGATATTAAACTACTTATTAAAAACTAATTTATATTAATATTTTTTGTATAGAAAAATCATTTATACTACAATATATTTAGAAAAAACACCCGCATTATGCGGGTGTTTTAAATTTTTTCTATAATATCCATTTTTTTGTTTTATTCTTGTGAAGCTTTAGCTTCTTCAATAATTTTTTCACTTAGATGAGGTGGTACTTCTTCGTATCTTGCAAATTCCATTCTAAAGCTAGCTCTCGCTTGAGTCATTGATTTTAAATCTATTGCATATTTAAACATTTCTGCCTGCGGAACTTCGGCTATTACTAATTGACTACCATCTTTTTGTGGTTCCATACCTAAAATTCTACCTCTTCTTTTATTAAGATCTCCCATAATATCTCCCATATATTCTTCTGGTACAAGTACTTCAACTCTCATAATTGGTTCCAATAAAACCGGATTAGCTGCTTGCATACCCTTTTTGAATGCTATCGCTGTAGCCATTTTGAAAGCCATCTCTGATGAATCGACAGTATGATAAGAACCGTCATAAAGTGTTGCTTTAATGTTAACTACAGGATAACCAGCTAAAACACCAGACTCAATACATTCTTTAAGTCCTTTTTCAACTGCTGGTATATATTGCTTTGGTACAGCACCTCCGAAAATCTCTTCATTAAATTCAAATTCTTCTTGACTTGGTTCAAATCTGATAAAAACATGACCATATTGACCGTGACCACCAGTTTGTTTTTTATGCTTACCTTCAGCTTCAGCTCTTCCTTTTATAGTCTCTCTGTATGGAACCTTTGGATCTTTTAGTTCAACTTCAACGCCAAATTTATCTTTAAGCTTATTTATTATAACACTTAGATGCATATCTCCTTGACCGCCTAGAAGTGTCTGCTTAGTTTCTTTATTGTAAAAAACTTTGAAAGTAGGATCCTCTTCAGTCAATCTATGCAAACCAGAACCCATCTTATCTTCATCGCCTTGTGACTTAGGCTCCACAGCTAAGAATAATAAAGGTTCAGGAAACTCTATACCTGGATACTTTATAGGGCTGTCTTTACTGCATAGTGTATCGCCTGTATAAGTATTATTTAGCTTAGCAACTGCACCAATATCTCCTGCTACTAGTTTATTTACTTCTATTTGCTCTTTACCTCTCAATATAAATATATTACCCATTTTGAATTTAGTATCTTGTGTTGTATTAAGTACTTCATCATCTTTATGAATTTCTCCAGATAAAACTTTAAATAGTGAAATTTTTCCAACATAAGGGTCTGCAATTGTTTTAAATACTAATGCTGAGAATGGTTCGTTACTGTCTAATTTCCTTTCGATTGTCTCTCCAGTATTAGGATTAATGCCTGTATTTATCTCAACGTCATTAGGTGACGGTAAGTAATCCCATATCATATCCATTAAAGTCTGTACACCTATATTTTTTGTAGCTGAACCACATAAAACAGGTATCAAATCTCCATTTAAAACTCCAGTTCTTAGTCCTTTATGTATTTCCTCATCAGTAAACTCTTCACCTTCAAAATATTTTTCTAATAGCGCCTCGTCACTTTCAGCTACTGACTCAATTAACATTTCTCTTAGAGGCTGTATTTTATCTTCAAGCCCCTCAGGAACATCCACATCAAAGCATTTTATTTCATTTTCATCATATTTTCTAGCTTTCATATCAACTATATTTATAAGACCTTTAAAGTCTTCCTTTTCTCCTAAAGGTACTTCAAAAGGTACAACTGCTTTACCAAATTTCTCTCTCAATTGATTAATTACCTTATCAAAATTAGCATTTTCCTTATCCATCTTATTAATAAATATAAAAGCAGGTTTCTTAGCTTCTCTAATATATTTCCATGCCTTTTCTGTTCCGACCTCAATACCTGATGATGCATCAACTAATATAACTGCGCCGCCAGCAACAGCTAAAGCACTTTTAACTTCCCCAACAAAATCAAAATATCCCGGAGTATCTAGTACATTTAATTTGTGTCCTTTCCATTCTATAGGTATTAAAGATGTGTTAATAGAAATTTGTCTATCTTTCTCTTCTTTGTCAAAGTCAGATACAGTACTACCATCTTCTACACGTCCTATTCTCTTAATAACCCCTGTTGTAAAAAGCATTGCTTCAGTTAAAGTTGTTTTTCCACTCCCTCCGTGTCCTAGTAAAGCAATATTTCTGATTTTATCGGTCCCATACACATTCATAACGCATTTTCCCCCTCAAATTTCTGTTTTTTTAATTTTCTGATTATTAATAATATTCTACGATATACAACAAAATCCTTTTTAATCATTAATTTTTTTATAATTTCCGTTTATGAATATAGGCAAAAACCACCTTATAATTATTTAATCGAAGGTTTTGTTCTATTAAAAATATGTCCAATAATATTATTTCTATTCCAAATTTTTTATAATCCATAGAAAATTATATTCCTTATTAATTTATAGATAATATTAAATATAATTTTCGTAATGGATTTCAATAAAATCTACATTGTAATTGTTTTTAAATCAAAGATTTTGTTCTAATTCATAGGAAATTGCATAAAATTTTTTGATTAATTTTAATATTAAAGATTTTGCTTACCTTATATGTTATAATTGAAATTGATAGAATTTTAAATATTTTTCAGGGAGGGTGTAATAAATGACTTTAACTTTTAGAGATGAACTAAAAGATTTACAGGCATACAAACCAGGGAAGCCTATTGAAGATGTAAAAAGAGAATACGGTCTAGAAAAAGTAGTTAAATTAGCATCTAACGAAAATCCACTAGGATGTTCTCCTAAAGCAATAGAAGCTGTTAAAAAAGCGGCTGAAAATTTAGCTCTATATCCAGATGGAAATGCTACTTTATTGAAAGAAGCACTTGCAGAAAAAACAGGACTTAAAACAACTCAAATTTTACCAAGCAGTGGTTCAGATGAAATGGTTGATATTATTGCAAAAACTTTTATAAATAAAGATGATGAAGTTATAATGGCTGACTTGACTTTCCCTAGATACATAACTACAACTAAAATGATGGGTGGAAAGCCTGTAATAGTACCTCTTAAAGATTGGACTTATGATTTAGAAGGTATGAAAAAAGCAATAACTAATAAAACAAAGTTAATTTGGTTATGTAATCCAAATAATCCTACAGGAACAATGTTTACTGAAGAAAAGTTACTTGATTTTCTAAAAAATGTACCTAGTAATGTAGTTGTAGTATATGATGAAGCATACAATGAGTATGTAACAAGAGATGATTATCCAAAAAATAGTATTAAATTACTTGAAGATTACCCTAATTTAATTATTTTGAGAACGTTTTCAAAAATATATGGATTGGCTGCACTAAGAATTGGATACGCTCTTGCTAGTGAAGAAATAATCCATAACATGAATAAGATCAGAGGACCGTTTAATGTAAACAAATTAGCTCAAGTTGCTGCATTAGCGGCTCTTGAAGATGAAGATTTTATCAAAAAAACCTATGAATTAAATAAACAAGGAAAAGAATATCTATATAAAGAATTTGAAAACTTAGGATTAGAATATGCTCCATCTGAAACAAATCATATCTTTGTTAATGTTAAGCGTGATGCTAATGAGGTTTTCATAGAACTTCAAAAGAGAGGCATGATAATTAGACCTATTAAAGATACATGGGTAAGAATAACTATCGGTACTCCTGAGCAAAATGAGTTATTAATAAAACTTTTAAAAGAAGTTATATAAACTTAAGCCATTACCTTATTGGTAATGGCTTAAGTTTGTTGTTAAAGTAAATTGTTTATGAAACTAATGCTTATACGAAAAAAACAAATTCTTTCAAGCATTCGTTTAATATTTAGAAATTAGTTTGCCAACAAAACATAAAGTTTAAACCCTACTATATATTAACTGTTGTACATATTATAACAGTCCACATGCTTTTTGTGGACTGTCTTGAAATATCATGTTAGTAAAAGTCTTATATCCCTAAATCTGTAAATTCATCTATATATTCTAACATTTGTTTTCCTAACTTAATAACTCTATCATCTTTGTTCTCTAATCCCCATACCAAGTCAGCTAACCCCATCTTTATACAGGTTATTTTAATTTGGAGTTTCATATCTTTAATATCATTTAACCCATATCCTCTAAAAAATGCTTCTTTTCCCTTAGGTGATTGTGGAAAGTAACGTTCAAAAAGTATTGTGAAATTATCTGCTGGTATTCCCCAAAGCATATTTTCAAAATCTATCATTCCAATGAATTCTCCATGCTTATTAATCAACCAATTGTTAGGAGTCGAATCCCAACTAATAGGAACAGGATGAGTACTTTTAAATATATCTACATTTTCAATTGCCCACTCTGCTAAAAAAGACTCCTTAGAGTTAAAGCAATTTAGTTTTTTACCTTTTTCATATAAATCTATAAGTGATTTTTTTATATAGTAAACAGGGTCAGTATGATGAAATATCTCAATTGGGTTCCCATTGCAGTCTGGTCTTCCAAAATAGGTACCTTTAAATTTTGTATGTAATAGTTTAGTAAGTTCCCCAGCTTTATAATATGCCTCTTCTTCCTGTTTTCGAGACAGATTTGCTTCCCTCATTGTTACACCATCTAAAGATGTTATCAAAATTCCTTGCCAATCGTCTCCTTCAAAGCTTTCAATCAATTCTGGAGCATAGGGTAAAATCTCTGAAATCCAATTTCTATAAGCAAAAACTTCTGGATGCCATCTACTTTTCCTTGAATGAGTTTTTACATAATAACATCTTTGATTCAATAAGCTTCTAATTTTCCATACACCTGTTCTTTTACTTCCTTCTCTGTGATTTATTAAAATTTCATATTCCCCAATATTCTTTATAATTCTTTTATGTAATTCATTAGGTTGTATCAACTTTATTATCCCCCTTTATAACATTCCATTTATAGTCATTAATTCATTAGATATATCAGCTTGTATCATAGTACGTTCATGTTACGTTAGTAGCTTTATCCCCTAATAATATTTCCAACATTAATAAACTACTTATTAACTAAATAAGCCATCTAGGATTGTAAATTGATTTCTATGTTCCCTAGATGGCTTATTAGCTATTTAGTATTAAAAATTCATTATTAAAATTGGTGATATTAATACCTATTATAATATTTAACTGTTATAAATATTTCTTCCCAACTTTATTTTACTAATACATTAACCACATTTAGAATATCCGCAACTTCTGCAAACCATACATCCACCTTCATGTTCTACTTTACTTCCACATTCAGGACACTTGCTGCTATTATCCTCAAAGCTAGCTGATATTTCTCCCATTGCAGAATTTATCTTTTGTGAATTAGTATATATTGGTTCATCTATTTTTTTAACTTCTTGCTCTATTTCCAAGGCAATATCGTTTACTGCCTGATCTTCAACTTCAACATAAGTACTCATTACCCTTTCTAATGCCTTACCTATAGCATCAGGACATGAAAGCACTTTAATATCTTTATTTGTAGCTCTTTGTCTTAACGTTGAATGACATCTTATTCCCTTTAATTGCTCAATAATTGATTTTACATCTAAACCTGATCTTAATGCTATAGATATAAGTCTACTTGTTGCTTCACTTTGACTTGGACATCCTCCTGCTCTTCCAAGATTAGTGAAGACTTCACAAATACCTTTATCATCATAATTAACTGTAATGTATAAATTACCGCATCCTATTCTTACCTTTTCAGTAATACCTTTTGTAATTTCAGGTCTCATTCTAGGTTTTATTTTTACTTCTTTTTGTTCTTTTTTATTTTCGTCTTTGTCTTTTGCAGTACTTAGAACTTGATTAGCTCTACTTCCATCTCTATATATTGTTACACCCTTGCACCCTAATTTATATGCTAAAGTATATACTTCTTTTACATCTTCTTGTGTTGCCTCATTTTTAAAGTTAACTGTTTTAGAAACTGCATTATCTACATGCTCTTGGAAAGCAGCCTGCATTTTAACATGCCATAATGGTGATATATCATGAGCAGTTACAAAAACCTTCTTTATATCTTCAGGTATTTCATCTATATGAGCTAAAGAACCTTCCTCAGCTATTCTTTCCATAAGTTCTTCAGAATAGAAACCTCTCTCTTTTGCAATCTTTTTAAATAAAGGATGTACTTCTATTAACTTATCATTATCCATTACATTTCTAATATAGGATACAGCAAATAAAGGTTCAATTCCACTGCTAGCACCTGCAATAATACTTATAGTTCCAGTAGGAGCTATAGTAGTTCTTGTAGCATTCCTAATTTTTATGCCTTTTTCTATATAAATACTTTTATCATATGCAGGAAAAACCCCTCTTAATTCAGCTAATTCAATAGATTTTTTAGTAGCTCTTTCGTTAATAAATTTCATTAAGTTATCAGCTAAATCTACAGCTTCTTGTGAATTGTAAGGAATCCCCAAATAAATTAAAAGGTCTGCAAATCCCATTACTCCTAATCCAATTTTTCTAGTACTCTTAGTCATTTCTTCTATTTCTGGTAATGGATATCTGTTAACATCTATAACATTATCTAAAAAATGAACAGCCTTATCTACTATATTACCTAATTTCTCATAATCAATTTCATATCCATTTGGTCCTTCTTTAATCATTTTAGATAAGTTAATAGAACCTAAATTACACGATTCATAAGGAAGTAATGGCTGCTCGCCACACGGATTTGTACTTTCAATTTCACCTAAACCAGGAGTTGGATTAAATTTATTTAATCTATCTAAGAAAACTATTCCTGGTTCTCCGTTAGTCCATGCCATCTCAACTATTTTATTGAAAACATCTCTAGCATTAAGTTTACCTTTAACAGTTTTAGTATTAGGATCTATAAGCTCATAATCTTCTCCTTTTTCAACTGCTTCCATAAATTTTTCTGTTATACCTACACTAATATTAAAATTAGTAATTTCATTATTATCCTTTTTACATTCTATAAATTCCAATATATCAGGGTGGTCTACTCTAAGAATACCCATATTCGCTCCTCTTCTTGTCCCACCCTGCTTAACTGCTTCTGTAGCTGAATTAAAAACTTTCATAAAGCTAACAGGTCCTGATGCAACTCCACCTGTTGATTTAACAGTAGAACCTCTTGCTCTCAATCTTGAAAAACTAAAACCTGTTCCTCCACCAGATTTATGTATTAAAGCTGCATTTTTAATAGCATCAAAAATCCCTTCCATTGAATCTTCTACAGGTAAAACAAAACATGCAGAAAGCTGTCCTAACTCTTTTCCTGCATTCATTAGTGTTGGTGAATTAGGTAAAAATTCAAGATTTACCATCATATCATAAAATTCTTTTTCTATCTTATGTACATTACTATCTTTATTATATAATAAATCAGCCTTTGCAATATGATGTGCTACCCTTTTAAACATCTCATCTGGGGTTTCAATAACATTACCTTCTGAATCTTTAGTAAGGTATCTTTTCTCAAGTACTTTCAAAGCATTATCTGTAAGATTCATTAAAGCACCTCCGTACTATATATAGTATATATTATATATTTACTACAATATATTGTAGCACTATATAATTCTTGTGTAAAGTAAATATTTATTTCACAAAGAAAGGCTAGAGCTACTCTAGCCTTCTACTGATCAACTGTATCATTTGTATTTTTCTCAAAACCTGCTCCTGTATATCTATTACTTGCATTCCAGAATATCCATTCTTCAAGACCTGCATCATATACTGCTTTTATTTGAGCTCTTATTTGTTCAGGTCCATAATTAATATAATGTTCTCCATAAAGATTTTTCAACCAAGGTGCAGAAAAATCTTGTAACCAAGGTCTTATAATAGCCTTTGCTTCTTCTGTTTTTATATTATCTATTCTTGCCTTAGCTCTAGATAAACTTGTATAAACTATTTTATATGGTTCAGAATCTGGATAAGCAACTCCATAAGAACCAAGAGCATAATGAGACGGATAAACCATTGGGCATAATATATCTGCACTAGTAGCTAGAGTTTCTAAATGCTGCCCTATTCTCATATCATCTTTTGCTGTTGTAACTAACCCAAAAATATCTGCAGAAACATATACTCCTTTAGGTTCTAATCTTTCTTTTGCATATTTTAGAAATTCAGCAATTATTTCAGCTTTTGTCTTTCCAATGCTCTCTTCTCCATAGTCTATAATAGACCTATTGCCATCAGTAGGAAACCTTACATAATCAAATTGTATTTCCTTAAATCCCATTAAAGCAGCTTCCTCAGCTATCTTTATAGGATACTCCCAAGCCTCGCGATTATATGGATTTAACCATGCATTTCCGCTATTATCTCTCCATACTTTTCCATTTTTTGTCTTAATAGCTAAATCTGGTCTCTTTGTACCAGCAAGTCTATCTTTAAAAGTAACTATTCTTGCAATTGGATAAATATTATTTTCTCTCAATATAGACATTTTTTCATAAAAATTATCTACCTTAACCTGCTTGTCCGCTCCAATTTCATTAACCATATCCACATTAGATTTATATGTTAAACGCCCTAAATCATCTTTTACATCTATAACCATTGCATTTAATTCTGTTGTTTTTACTAAATCTAAAAGTTTATAGAATCTTTTATCATAAGCCAAAGTATTGCCTGTTAAATATATTCCTTTCACTTTAATTTTTTCTTTATATACTCCCCAATTTGTAGCTGGCTGAACTAAATAATTTATATATTCCAGTTCTAGATTAGCAGACATTTTTTCAATCTCAGGTTTTCCCTCATCAGCATAATAGACGGAAACAAAATTAAAGAAAAACACAACAAAAACCATTAACACAACTGTTATTAATACTAGTGACTTTTTTCTTACTATCATCCTTTTCACCTTTCCCAAATTATTTATCTTTATGTACTCATAAATAAAGGAGTCTACTGACTCCTCAACAGTATTTCTAATATATCCTTTAATGTCTCTTCGGCATATTCCCCTTTTCTATATTTCCTCATAGCAACTATTATATTAGGCTGATTACCTTTAGATATAATATCTTTTATCTTCTTTGGGTGTTCAACAAAACTACCAAGTTCTTTAAAATTCTCATCAAAAAATACAAAAGTAGGTATCTTCACTCTATCTTCTTCACTATATTTAATAAAAAAGTCTTCATTGCCATCTTTTTCTACTATCGAAATATCAATATTATCATTATATTGTCTTATTTTTTCTAAAACAGGTACATTTATCATACAATCTGGACACCATATCTCAGCACAAACAAGAACTTTTATTTTTTTATCAATGCTCTTTACTTTATTTATTAAATCATCATTTAATTTTATTTTATTTAGAATTTCCAAAGTTTTCTCTCTATAAGTATCTTTATCTTTATTTACAAACTCATCAAATGAAACACCTTTGTCATAAAGACAACTTGCATCCATCTATATACCCCCACCTTATATAATTAAACAGAAGAAATAATGATAATTTTATATTTTCAAATGAAGATTTTATTATTAATTTTATTTGGTGATATACAAAATTATAATATATATTTTAATTAATTACAACTTGTATTAAGTGGTAGGTTTTTTTCAAAAAATAAAAAAATCCGGCAACGACCTAC
>NZ_MDJR01000012.1 GCF_001730685.1 Caloranaerobacter ferrireducens
ATCATAATATGCTTCATATATTCTATCTAATGCTTTTTGCATTCTCTAATCTGCCCCCTAACTTTATTCACTTATTAAATATAACTATATAACTTCTCTATATATACGAATAAAATTTTCTTTCTCCCTCTCCCAATTATACTTTTCCCTAGCCTTTTTACAATTTGCTTTATATTCAGCATATTTATCTGGATTATCTATCATAAAGTTTACAGCCTTTGCTATATTCTCACTTTCATGTGGATCTATAGTAACCCCAACCCGTTCTCCTTCTACCACCTTTTTTATTTCTGGAAAACTACTCGCTACAACCGGAACCTCTGCCATAATATACTCAAACAATTTATTAGAAAGAGTAGAGTAGTGGTTATAGCATATATTCTGCAATACTTGAAATCCCAGATAAGCATTTTGGGTATAATTTAGCAATTCATTCACTGGTACCTTAGGAACAAATCTTACTCTATCCATAACTCCTATTTCTTCACACAGTTTAATAATTTCATTTTTTATTTTTCCATCTCCTATAAAGACAATAACACCCTTTTTTATTTTAGGTATAGCTTCTACTATTTTTTCTAATCCTCTTCCCTGCTGTATACCACCTTGATATAACAATATTGGTTCTTCTTTTGTTATATCAAGAAGTTTATATAAATCTACACTGTGTTTTTGAGGCACTCTGTAAAATGGATAATTATGAACAACTTCTGGTTTCTCAATTCCATAAAGTTTAGCGGTATACTCAGCTCGTGTATCTGTTGTCATAATCATCTTATCAATCTTTTTTATTAAAAATTTTTCTAAATAATAATACTGTTTACCAACATAGCCTGTCCTACTTGTCTGTACTTCATGAGAGTCATATATAAGTTTACTCTTTTTAATCAATTTACATATATATCCTTGAGGTAATGTATTTAAATCATTACTGTGATATATATCATAATCTTTTCTTAAACCTTCTTTTATCATTCTAAGAAATATACAAAATCTAATATATGTCTTTAAAAATTTTGTCTTTTTTAAAAATAAATATATAAGCTTATAGACTAAAAATAATGGAAATAGTAAAATTGCAGCAGGTATCATTAATAACACCAACATTTTTTTGTTCTTCACTATTTTCTTTGTTTTAAATACTTTTCTTTTTAGCTCTTGTATTTTAATATAAATATTGGGATATCTTTTTACCCTTATCACATTAAATCCATTTAACGTTTCTTTTCTTGACAAATGAGGGTTCTTTGGATCATGAACAGCTACAACGTCCACTTCATAGCCTGCTTCTGTTAAGGCAATAGCCTCTCTTAATACTCTTGCATCGTTAGTGAAATGATTCCATACAAACATACATATTTTTTTAGACACTTCTTAACCCCCATTTCCTATTTCAAACTTCTAACAAACTCTCTGTATTTATTAATAACTTCTTCAGTATCTCCATAATCCATAACTTCACCTTTATGAATCCATAACACCAAATCACATAAATTACTTATTGCCGATAAGTTATGAGAAACAATTAATACTGTCCTATTATCTTTTATCAATTCTTTTAATCTGTTTTCACTCTTTTTTCTAAAAGATTCATCTCCAACGCCTAAAACTTCATCAATTAACAAAATATCAGGTTCAACATGTGAAGCTATCGAAAAAGCTAATCTTGTTTTCATACCTGATGAATAAGTTTTAATTGGATGATATATGAATTCTCCAAGATCTGAAAATTCAATAATTTCATTCAGCTTATTATCTATTTCTTTCTTACTAAAACCCAAAAGTAATCCATTCAAGTAAATATTCTCTATTCCTGAAAGCTCAGGTTGAAATCCTGCTCCTAATGTTAGTAAAGATACAGAATCTGAATATAACTTAATTTCACCTGAATCAGGTTTAAAAATTTTAGCTATAGTCTTTAATAGAGTTGTCTTACCTGAACCATTAGTCCCAATAATTCCAACAGTTTTACCTTTCTCTATACTAAAACTTACATTTTTTAAAGCCCAAACTTCTTTGACTCTTTTTTCTTTTTTTCCAGTGAATAATTTAATTATCTCCTGTTTCATGTTCATATTCTTAACAAATTTATATTTCAAATTTAAATTCTTTACTTCTATAGCTAATGAATTCATCTAAATCACCTTCGTATAGTTTTTATCAAATTTATATAAGTATCTCAGTCCTATAAATATAAGAATAAAACTTAATACAAACCAAAATATTAGTTGCAAATAAAGTGGCGACATTCCATACAAAAACACATTTCTATAACTTTTGTAAAAAGTAGTCATAGGATTAACCCACCATAGAAATCGAATCTTTACTGGAACACTTTCCAAATCATAAAGAGCTGGAGAAAGATAAAACCACAATCTAATTGTAAAAGATAAAATGTTATTAATATCTTTAAAATAAACACCTAAATGAGATAAAATTAATGAAACTCCTAATATAAACAAGAAATTTATTAGAAAAACCACAATAAATTCAAATAAGTGCAAAGTAAAAGGTACTCTAAAGAAAACCATCATTACAATAAGCACCATAATTCCAAATAAATATTTTGCTGTATTTATCAATGTTTTAATAAGTGGAAGGATAAATTTAGGTATATATACCTGTTGTAATATTCCTGCCTTCCCCTTTATACTACCTGTACTATCCATAATAGAAGATACAGTCCATTTCCATGGTACTAAAGCACAAAATACAAATATAGGGAAGTCCTTCCCTCCTCGATGAAATATAACCATAATTACAAGCATATAAACTAACATATACATTAATGGGTCTAAAATCCACCATAAATACCCTAGAAAAGTACTTGAAAGCTGCACTTTCAATTCAGACTTAGTAGTATATATTATATATTCTTTGTATCTAGCAAAATCTCGTAAAGTTTTTCTAAATAACGTCATTTTAACTCCATTCCTTCCTTATTGCTTATGTTCTTAATTTTAAAATCAAGTTCTTTAATATTTTTATCCCATACAAAATGTTTTAATAAATAGGTATATCCATTTTCGCCTTTCTTTTCTCTTAAGTCCTTATCTAAAGCTAATTGTAATATATATTCTGACATTTTTTTACTATCATATGGATCACATATTAAAGCACAACCCGACTCTAATAACAACCTTGCTATCTCACCTCTAACACCAGCTACTATAGGTAATTTAGTGACCATATAGTCAAAGACCTTAGATGGAATAACCGTCTCGAATATTTTTCGGTTACTCAAATGAATAATTCCGATATGACTTTTCAATAATTCTTCTACAACTTTTTCTCTTGGTAATACCCCTAAAAACTCAATGTTTTTTAAATCGTACTTTTTAGACAAACTAATAAGTTTTTCTAACTCAACTCCACCGCCTATAACACTAATTTTTATTTTTTTATAATCTTTTAGCAATTTGGCTGTTTCAATTAAAGCTTCTAATCCCTGTGCATAACCCAAATTTCCTGCATAAATTACTCTTACAAAATTATCGTCTTTTTCTATATAAGAAATTCTATTAATAAATTCATTTGCAATACCATTTGGTAAATATATAATATCAGACTCAGTCTGCCCTTTTTTCAATAGCATTTCTTTAAATGCTGTGCTATTTATTATTAATTTATCAGATTTGTTGTATAAAAATTTTTCAAATCTGTATGCAATATTTAATAAAGTTTTATTTTGGAAAATTTCAAGAGCTTTTACAGAATCAGGCCATAAATCTCTTATATCAAGGTATAATTTGCATTTATACCTTAATTTTGCAATTATCCCTAATATCCCAACAAAAATTGGTGGAGAAGTTATTATTATTAAATCAAATTTTTCTTTAATCTTTAATAACTTATATATACCACTGAATATAAATGATATATAAAGTATAAGTCTTTTAACTTTATTTCGTGAATATGACTCCAAAAATGTATTTACTCTATAAACTTTAATGTTTTCTAGTCCTTTTAGTTCATTATGATCTTTTTTCTTATATATTTCCTTATTAGGATAGGTAGGTTCACTAGTTAATACTGTTACCTTATGCCCAAGTTTATTAAGAAAATAAGATAAATTCTTCATTCTGTTTGAAGCAGCTCCTATTTCAGGAGGATAATGTTGTGTAATTATAAGTATGTTCATAATTAAACACCCTAAAATATTTATAAGATTTATATGAATACTTTTTAATATAATTTTTCTCTACTTAATTTTTTAAAAATAATCACTTCTTGTATATCAATATATCCAACGTTATCTCCACTTATCTGGAATGATATATATTGTGTTCCAGATTTTATATTCGAATCAGTTTGTATATTAAAACTATATAACTTCCAGTTTTCATTAACATTAATATTTGTTAAGCCACCCAGCATCTTATTCCCATCTTTATCCTCAAATATATAAACATTAAGTGTATCTTTATTCACATTTCCTCTAACTTTAAAATATATTTTATATTCAGTATTCGGCTCTAATTTTATTCCTTTGATATCAACACTTTCTAATGATTGTTTATTATTAATTATTCTTATAAAATTGTTTTCGTATTTTGTAGTTTCATATTTAACTTCAATTTCGTTTACATTTTTTGTTTCTAATTTGTCCAAAATTCCATCATTATTTATATCTAAATCAAAATAATAAGCAAAATCTATAATATAATCATTAGTAATCATATATTCTTTATTTTTAAGATTCTCATAATTAAACTGTATAAAACCTAGTTTATATAGTAAATCTTCATTATATTCTAATGGTCTTAATGCAGATTCATTTACTTCTTTAATCTGTTTTTTAATCTCATAAGCTCTTTCTATGACTTCTTTAGCTCTATTTAAATCTTTTTTCTGATTGATATAATAACTAAAAGCTGTTATATATGCATCACATTTTTGAATATAGTTTTCAACTCTCATAGGCTGTAATTCAACTGACTTATCAATCAATTCCAACGCTCTATCAACCTGTCCTATACTCATATAGAAAGAAGCTCCTATAGCATTAAATCTTGAATTATATCGTGCTAATTTTAGTACTTCATCCATTAAATTTTTAGCTTTTATCATATAAGTCTTATCTTTTGTAAGTTTAAACTTCACCCTATAAAAAGTTGATAAATCACTTTTATACTCTGGTTTATAAGGGTCAAACTTAGCAGCCTTTTCAAAATACTTTATAGTCTCATCTAGTTTCTTTTCTTTATTCGCTGCCAAAGCTTTTTGTGAATAATTATATCCTATAAAAATTGAACTTGATGTTATTATAAGTAAACCTAATACCACAATAAATATGCATTTAACTATTCTATTATTAGAATTTATTCTAAGCTTTGATTTTTCTTTAAAAGTTGAAAAACTGACTGTATATGTTATATTCTGAGCTAATATTCCTATTAACGCCCATAACATAAATGACATTGCAGATAAAGATAAATCAAAATCCATAAAAGCATGTATTAATATCGATATTACCGAAACATACACAGAAACAGCTAAAATTCTATTGTTATCCTCTTTTAAGTTTTTATATGCCTTATATGTAAAATATGATAAATAGAATATAAAAATAATAAACAGAACTAACCCAATAAAGCCTATTTCTATCCACATTTGAAGAAAATAATTATGTGCTTGAGTAGTCCAATACATATATGATTGATAAGCTTGATAAAGTGTTACCCAACCTCCTCCACCAGTTCCAAATAAAAAGTTGTCTTTGATTATTTTAAAAGCATCTTGGTAAAATGTAAGCCTTCCCTGAGCACTATTATTTTTTAAATTAATACTTTCTAATCTAGAAATAATACTTTCAGGTATATATTTATATTTCAATGGTATTTTCTTTATAATTTCTTTAGTTTGACTATTCATTAATATAACTTCTTTAAAAGTAATTGAAGTTTTTGAATAATAATTTACAAAATAAATCTTTAGAAATTCAGTTTTTTCAAGAGTCTTAAATTGTACTTTTAATTCATTCTTCAAATCATCATATATGTTAAAATATTCAATTTTTTCTAAATTTCCAACAGAATCTACGCTATATACTCTTATTTGCCCTGAGTATGGTTTTTTATACTTATTAGCCGACTCATATTTTATCACTAATTCATACTCTTTTTCTGGTTGTACCCCTTCTACATTTCTTATTATTCTTGTCCAACTATCTTCAGTTGTATTATTAGTTAATGTTAAAGGTACTACAATATTGGCAATATATACAATGAAACTAACTAGAACAGCTAATATAATTATCAAATGTACTATAAATTTTCTAACAGATATTTCTCTTAAATTCTTATCAAATTGTGAAACAACATAAATTAAAATACCTGTTAATAGACTTGGTAAAATAAATATAAACCATAGCAAATAATTTTTCCCTTCTAAATTTTGAGAAAATAAAAACGCAAATATAGTCGCAAACAGAATAGTTATAAATAAATATACAATAGTTTCTATTTTCCTTTTTACAGGAATAATTGTAACAAAAAATATTAATATAAAAGGTAGTATCAACCACATCCCTCTTGAATAAGTAAGGATAAATGTAAATATTAAAATATTAGAAAAAACGCCATATATACCTTTTACAATTTTTCTATCTTCTATAACTAATAATCCTAATGTAATAAGAAGCAGAGCTCCCAAATAAGAAGCTAATGCATTAGGATACTGCAATGTAGAATTTATTCTACCATTAACAAAAGCACCATTATAATTCCAAGTACCTATAGCACTACCTATTCCAATAATAGCTACAATTACTGCACTAATCACTAGAATATTAAGTAATATCTTTTTTCTATTCTTGATATAACCTAAATCTTTCACTAACAAAAATATAAATAAGTAATTCGAATATCTTAGAAACTCACTGATAGCCAACCTAGTATTTACTCCATAAAAAATAGAAATAAAATACATGAAAACTATACCAACTGCTAATATATCTAAAGTGGTGTTTATCAGTTTATATTCTTTATCCTTAAATTTTATTATAAGCCAAATCAATGCCAGTGCAAACAAAAGCATATGTGCTGGCAGTAACTCTTTTTCAAAATATAATCCTCTGAAAAACGGAGAAAAAAATAATACTATACATAACCCGATGAAAATTATCCTTTCAACAAAAGATATAGTTTTTAGTTGTACTTTAGATATTTTTGTTTGCATTTAATTACCTCCGTCAATATAAATTAAACATTCATGTAAAATTAGTAGAATTATTCCCTTTAATATACACAATCTTACAAAACCTCTCAGATTTTACCATCAGTCAATATCTTTCGACAATGATATATTTATTTCTATGTTTTATTTAAAAATCCTTCTTTTTTTGCTCTTTATATTGATTTTAAAGTAATAGAATATGTTATGCATGAATATAAAACAAGAGGCGGAATTTCCGCCCCTCTTAATTAAATATATCTTTTATAGCATTTTTAACCCAAGCAAAGAAACCTTGTTTTTCTTTCTTTGTTTCTACTTTTACTATCTTCTTCTCTTTAGTTTTTTTGATTTCATCTGTTTTCATGATAAATTTTACACTACCTGTCATGTCTTCGCCTAATCCTGTAAATGTTTGGTAGTTTTCTGATAGCTTTAACATTTCATCTTTTACTTCGATTATTTCCTCTAAATCTTTAGTGCTTTCCTCTACTTTGTCTTTAAGCTCTCCTATTCCCTCTTGATCAAATTTTTTCATGTTTTTATTCAATTCTTCTGTTCCTTTTGCTAGTTGTTTTGCTCCATCTGATAATTTACTCATTCCATCTGTTAGTTTCTTATTGCCTTTACTAAATTCATCTGCACCATTTACTAAAGCACCCGCTCCTTTATCGAGCTGAGCTAAACCCTCAGTAACTTTTTGTGAACCTATTACTAACTGTTGTGTTCCTTCTACAAATTCATTAGCTCCATTATTTAATTCAACTGCTGCACTATTTAGACTATCAGCTCCAACAGCTAGTCCTTGGCTGCCTTCTTTTAATTTATCTACAGCCGGTTTTAATGTTTTGGCACCTTCACTTAATCTTTCTAGCCCGTTTACTAAATCTTTTTGTCCTTCATTAACTTTTGTAAGCTCAAGGTTTAACTTACTAAAACCTTCTTGTGCTGCTTTGATCCCTTCTTCTATTTTAGATAATCCTTCTAGAAATTGTGTTCCTGAATCTTTTAACTGCTGCATATTATTTCTCTGTTCATTAAGTCCTGCTACAAGCTTTTCGCCTAATTCTTTTACAACAGGAACATTTTCTGTTTTTTCAGCTATGTCTATTAATGTATCTATTCCCGCTATAAGTATATCTATAACTTTTAATTCTTTTTCTTTTCCTTTTTTAAGTTCTTCTAATCCTTCTATACTTTGAGAAAATCCTAAGTTTATTTGCTCCTGCCCTTTAATTATTTCTTCTGTACCTGTAACTAGTTTTTTAGCACCTTCCGCCAATTCATCTGTATTGTCTACTATTTGTCCAACTCCTTCTGCTACCTGTTTAGCTCCATCTGCAAATTTCTTTGATTTATTTGCATACTGCACAGCACCTTCGCTAAACTGTACTGCTCCTGCTCCAAATTTATTTGCTCTATCTGATAATATCTTAACTCCATCTGAAACCTGTTTAGCTCCCATATGAGCATCTTTTATACCCTTTCCTAATTTTGTTATTCCGTTCTTCAATTGAGATGAAGCCTGGTCTAGTTGATACATTCCATCTTGCAATTTATCAATGTTTTCAACTAACATTTTCTGTCCTTCAGTTATTTGGCCAGTAGCATCGCTTAACTTACCACTTGCTTCCTTTAGTTTTTCTATACCGTCAATAAGTTCTGTAATATTATCTGCTCCTTTAAATGAATCAATTTCTGGAATTTCTGGGGTAACTGTAATCATTATAGGTCCCATCTCAAATTCTTTTACATCTGCTGTAATCTCCAAATTTTCTGGTGTGTCAAAAATATTACTATCTATATCAAAACTTTCCTTCATTCCTGGTAGCGTGATAAATGTTATAATTTGATTGTTGCCATCTGAAACTATCTTTCCACTATTTGTTTTCACGCTAGTAAACTTTTCTATAGGAAGATTTACTACGACAGCAGTTACAAATGGAGTGTATATCTTCCTGTTTTTCCCCTTTATTTTTACAGTATAGCTATCTTTATTTTTCACTTCTATGTTTATTTTTACCTTTCCAGACTTTCCTGCTAATTCCTTTGGATCAATTTCTTTTCCATCTAACATATATGTTATTTTTACACCAACTGGCAGTTCTTTATCTGTTTTCCCTTGATAGAAGATGTCATTTTTATCTGTTTTCCAAATAAGTTTATCGCCTTCTTTTTCTGGTATTTCTTCTCCTTTGACATTTTTTATATTTTCTAATATTGTTCTGTCTACTATTTCTTCTTTTTTCTCATCTGAATGAAGCCAAACGCTAACTATTTTATCTTTTGGTACTCCCTGCTCTGTTAATGTAACATAAACTGTCTCTTTTTTTCAATTGCTCCTTTTGCAAATACAGCATTTGAAAGAAGTATTGTAAAAACTAAAGTAGTGCTTAATACCTTCATTAATTTACTGTTTTTTTCATAACTAATTCCTCCCTTTTGTCAAAACCTTAAGTCTTGGTCTTGTTCTCCAGTTTTTGCTTGTTGCTGAAATTACTCCTTCTGATACTAGCAACACTGCTGGTAATAAGAACAGTATTGCAAACATACTTATAATTGCTCCTCTTGCTATCATCATGCTAAGGCTTCTAATCATCTCTATTTTTGCTATAAATCCTACTCCTACTGTCGAACCAAAGAAAGTTAAAGCACTTGTAACAATTGATTTTGCTGAACTTTTAAGAGTTATTCTCATTGATTCGTATTTATCATGTCCATTTCTCAATTCTTCTCTAAATCGTGTGGTTAATAATATCGCATAATCGACTGTTGCACCTAACTGAATACTTCCTATAACTATTGATGCAATAAAAGGAATTACAGTTCCCATGTAATAAGGTATTGCCATATTTATAAATATTGCTAATTCTATAACTCCAACTAATAGAACTGGTACTGATATTGATGCAAATAGTATTAGAATTATCACAAATATAGCAAGTATTGAAATAAAGCTAACTCTTTTAAAGTCGATATCTGCTATTTCAACTAAGTCTTTTGTTAAAGCACCTTCTCCTGTAATGTATGCATTTTCATCATATTTTTTAATAATTTCTCTTAGTTTGACAACCTGTTCATTTTGTTCATCAGTTGCAGCTTTGTATATTGAATTAGCAAGTATTAATTTATATCCATCTTTTACAAATTGTTCTTTAATCTCTTTAGGTATGAACTCCTCTGGTATAGCAGGACCTAATATTTTATCGTAACCTATTACCTTTTCTATACCATCTACTCTTTCTATTTCTTCTATCATCTCTTTTACCTTAAATGTAGGTATATCTTCTTTGACAATAATCATATGAGTAGTTGTCATATTGTACTCATCTTTAAGTTTATTTAAAGCTACTATTGATTCCATATCTTTTGGCAGCGACTCGTCTAAGTTATAGTAAACTTGAGTGTTATTTTTACCATATAGTGATGGTATGAACAATATGATGATTACAACAATAAATACTTTATAGTACCTTGTTACAACAGATGATAGTTTATTGAATTCTGGAAGTACAGTTCCATGGTTAAACCTATGAATTACTTTGTCAAATGTTAAAATTAAAGCTGGAAGTATAGTTACAGTAGCTATTACGCCTATAAATACTCCTTTTGCCATGACTATTCCGATATCTTTACCTAATCCTAATTGCATCGCAACTAAAGCTAAGAAACCTGCTATTGTTGTAAGAGAACTTCCTAATATAGATGCTGCTGTCTTTGAAATGGCTATAGCCATAGCTTCATTTTTATCCGTCGTATGTTTTAGTTCATCTTCGTACCTGTGCAGCAAGAATATTGAATAGTCCATCGTTACACCCAATTGCAGTACTGCTGCAAGTGATTTAGTGATATATGAAATTTCTCCTAAAAAAGTATTTGTTCCAAAGTTATATACAATTGCTATACCTATTGCTAGTAAAAATATTATTGGTATTATTGTAGATTCTAATGTTAAAGCCAATACTATTACTGCTAATACTACTGCTAACAGTACATATATCGGTGTTTCTCTATCAGCTAAATCGATAGTATCTTTTACTATTGCTGACATACCACTTAAAAAACACTGTTTGTTTAGAACTTTTCTGATGTCTTCTATCGCTTTTTGTGTCTCATCTGATGCAGCTTCGTTTTCAAACTGAATTGTAAGTAATGTTGAATTTTCTCTAAAGAACATGTCTTTTATTTCACTAGGCAATATCTCTTTTGGAATGCTTTCGTCTAAAAAATCGCTTATCCAGAAAACTTTTTCTACACCATCTATTTGTGAAATCTTTTCCTTTATTTTGACAACATCTTTAGGTTCCATATTTTCTATCATAAGCATTCCAGTAGCTGCATTAGAGAATACATCATTTAATATGCGTTGTCCTTTCATGGAATCTAAATCTTCAGGAAGATAAGTTAATATATCGTAGTTTATTCTTGTTTTAATTAGTCCATATACTGAAGGTATTAATAAAAGCACTGCAACTATTAAAACTAGTACTCTGTTTTTGGCTATAAATCTACCAAATTTAAGCATGTGCCCATCTCCTTTTTTTATTTGAATTATTTTTCTATCATTTTGCGAATTGTTTTAAATAATATTGGTTTCATTTCGTCAATCGTAGTTGGTTCTTCTAATATTATTGAGCTGTAGCATATTGACCCTGTTAGTTCTATAATCATAAACAGAATCTTTTCCGGATCTTCTGAATCGTACTTTTCATCTTTAATCTTTTCCATGAAAAATTTAAAAACTTCTTTCATTTCATCATAGCCACTTGTGTCTGACAGAGCTTTCCTATATAGCCCCCATGAAAGATTTTTGTAAATAAGTTTTAGTAGTACCTTATTGTCCTTTAGGTATTCGATGATATAATCAATAAAGAAAATAACCTGCTCAACAAAATCTGTTATTTCCTGTTCATTTGTAGCTTCGATAGCTTCTTTTAATATTGATGAACTTTTTCTAAGTATAATTCTGTCTAAAATATCGTATTTGTCCTTAAAATACAGGTAAAAAGTTCCTTTAGCTACACCAGCTTTTTTCACTATATCACTTATTGCTGTATTATGAATTCCCTTTGTTGTGAATAGCTCATACGCTGCAGCATATAGCGATTTTTCTTTCATTTGTTTATTTTTTAATACTTTTGACAGTTTGTTTACCATACAACTCTCCTTTCAGAATTATGACTATTGGTCATTTTTTATATTTTAAATATACTATTAAAATGACCAATGGTCAATATTTTTATTCATTAATTTTTTGCAATAAAAATAGGACGGATTATCCGTCCAAAACCTATCGACTAACTTATATTTCGAAATAACTAACAGCCAATAACTATCAACTATCGACCATTATGCTTGTCCTAACAAGAATTATTCTTCAAAAACTTTTTCAATTCAATCATTTTCTTTGAAAAATCTATATTCTTTTCTTTACAGTAATTCTCTATCCATTCCCTATCCCTTTTTTTGCCATATTTTTGACTAAACCGCCTTACTGTCCTTTTTATTCTACTACAAAAATCCATTGGCTTATCTAATACACAGTTGACTGCTTCAAAATCCTCATATAACATATTTAAAGTATTTTCTGAACTTATGTATTTAAGAAACAATAATTCGTAAAATGCAAATGGAATAACATCTTCTATTATTTCTCTTAGCAATGTATCATGTGGCCCATACTTTTTTGTATCATCTGAAACTAATGCAGCTATTCCTATAGCCTTTGCTAAAGCTATAGCATAAAGTTCACCTAAATCAAACAAATATCTGTTTTCTTCACAATATTCATCGAATAGATTTTTTACTCCAAAGTTTTTTAAATCTTTGTCAGTTATTATAATAATACGCCCTTCATCTACATCTTTAATGAATTCATCAAAAATTTCGCTACCATTGTTTTTTAATTCAACATTTACTAGATACTCATAAATATATAATTTTTTAAACGTAGAGAAAAAGAGATCTTTTTTGCCGCTCTTATACAAATGAATTATAATATCCGTATCCAAAGATGCTTCCATTATTCAAACTCCTCAAAAAGTTCATCAATATCTATTTCATCTTCTTGAGCGGCAACCTCTTTTTTAAACTCTTCTGAATCTAACCCAATCAGTTCTAAAGCTTTTTTAAAGCTAGAATAAGGAATATAATCTTTTTCATAATTACTAATCACAAACTCTAAATATCTACTTGGAACCTTTATTAATTCTGTAGGTTTTAACAATCTTTCATCTGCATTAATCATTTTGAACAATTTTCCTGATGTATAAACCCTTCGTTCATTAAATAATTTCTTTCTGTGATCTTCAGTAATCAAACCTAGTTCATGCAACCTAATAACTGCGGTGCTATAACTAACATTAAATTCTATTTGTATTCTAACAATATCTAAACCTTCTATTTGTCTATATGGCTTTTTTAGTTCATATTTTATGAACTCCTCGACTAAAATTTCCGGCATTAAAAAACAAGCAGCAAAATAGTTTGCACGTTTTTCTATTAAATTATTTTCTAGCTTATCTATATCTATGTCAATTTTTAAATCCTGAATATTTCCATTAAAATCATATATAATGTGCCCCAATTCATGTGCTATTGTATAAATCTCTCTAGATAAAATTTCAGATGTGTTTGATACGATAATTTTTTTCCCTCTATAAACAGTTGCAAAACCACATAAAACATCCTTCCCAAATGGATATCTAATCAAATCAATATCCATTCGTTCTATTAAGTTAAAAATATCCTTAATACCATAAGATTCTATTTTATATTCTTGTCTAAGTTTTAATGCCTTCTTGGCTATATCAGATTTACTAATCATTATATACAATCACCCTTCTTCATCTGATAATATAACTTTTCATGAGCAGAAAATACCTTTAAAATTTCCTCAATCTTTTCAACAGCTTTAACAGCTTTAGTTTTATCAGACTTTTCACGAAATAAACTAACTAAATCTTTTTTTTCTTCCGTTACTTTTGTTATCTCGCTAGTAGGAATATTAAAATACTCAGCAATCTTTTTTATTACTACATAAGATATTGAAGTTTGCCCATTTTCTAATCTTGAATAACGCTGTCTTGATGTCCCTAATACTTTTGCCATTTCCTCTTGAGTTATATTTCGCTCTGTACGTAACTCTTTTATTCGGTTAGCTAAAATGTAACTTATACTCATATTATAACCCCCTCACCTTAGTTATGATTTTATAACATATTTATAGAATTATCAATATTATTTGTAATGTTTTTGTTACTTATACTATAATATATAAAATTAATATTAAATTGTTACCAATAATAATTATTAAATAATTAAATAATGCAAAAAAATAACTGAAGGTATAATTCCTTCAGTTAATAAGCTTATTTTACTCTATACTAATATTCTCATCTATAAACTTTTCTACTTCTTCTGCTGTTGGTAGGTTTAATACGTGCTGTGCTAACTTTTTCATCTTTTTTTGTTCTATGTTTGTTATTATCCATCTTGCTCTTAGTATTGATATAGGACTCATGCTAAATTCGTCTAGTCCCATTCCTATTAGTATTGGTATTAGTTTTGGGTCTCCTGCTGCTTCTCCACACATTCCTATCCATATTCCTTCTTTATGTCCGTTGTCTATTACTTGTTTTATTAATCTTAATAGTGCTGGGTGATATTGACTATATAGATATGATATTTTTCTGTTTCCTCTGTCTACTGCTGTTATGTATTGGATTAAATCGTTTGTCCCTATACTGAAAAAGTCAACTTCTTTTGCTAATATGTCTGACATTATTGCTGCTGATGGTATTTCTATCATCATTCCTACTTCTATCTCTTCATTGAATTTTATGTTTTCTTTTCTTAAATCTTCTTTTACTTCTTCTAGTATTTGTTTTGCTTGTCTTAGTTCTTCTATGCTTGATATCATTGGAAACATTATTTTTATGTTTCCATATATGCTTGCTCTTAATAGTGCTCTAAGCTGGGTTTTGAAGATTTCTGTTCTATCTAAACAAAGCCTTATAGCTCTATATCCTAAAAATGGATTCATTTCTTTTGGTAGTTCTAAATATGGTAGGTCTTTATCTCCTCCTATATCTAATGTCCTTATTACTACTGGTTTTCCTTTTAGCTTTTCTGCTACTTCTTTGTATGCACTAAATTGTTCTTCTTCTGTTGGTAGACTTTTTCTGTCCATGTATAGAAATTCTGTTCTATATAGTCCTACTCCTTCTGCATCATTTCTAATTACTCCTTCTACATCTTTTGGTGTTCCTATGTTTGCTACTAGTTCTACTTTAAATCCATCCTTTGTTATGCTTTCTCTTCCTTTTAGCTGCTTAAGTTTATTTTTGTATTTTTGATATTCTTCTTTTTTGTCTTTGTATTCTTTTAGTGTTTCTTTGTCTGGGTTTATTATTACTATTCCTTCTTCTCCATCGAGTATCACTATGTCTTTATTTTTTACTTTTTTTGTTATTCCTTCTACTCCTACTACAGCTGGTAACTC
Organism: Caloranaerobacter ferrireducens; assembly: GCF_001730685.1. NCBI lineage: Bacteria > Bacillati > Bacillota > Tissierellia > Tissierellales > Thermohalobacteraceae > Caloranaerobacter > Caloranaerobacter ferrireducens. Next base: position 15,677 of record NZ_MDJR01000012.1, read on the forward strand.
TAATGTTCTTGCCATTATTGCTGAATGGGCTGTTTTTCCACCTATTTCTGTGATGAATCCTAATACTTTTTCTTTGTCCATTTGTGCTGTGTCTGACGGAGTTAAGTCTTTGGCTACTATTATTACTGCTTCGTCTAGTTTTGATAAATCTATTGTTTCTATTCCTAGTAATTCTCTTATTACTCTGTTTGATACATCTTTTATGTCTGCTGCTCTTTCTTTCATGTATTCATTGTCCATGTTTTGAAATATTTCTAGAAATTTATCTGTTACTTGTTTTAGTGCATGTTCTGCGTTTATTTTTTCTGTTTTTATTTTTTCTTCTACTTGTCCAAAGTATTCTGGATCATCTAGTATCATTATGTGTGCTTCGAATATTTTTGCTTCTTCTTGTCCTATGTTTTCTAGTGTGTGCTGATATAGGGAATCTATTTGTTGTTTACTTACTTTTATTGCTTTGTTTAGTCTTTTTATTTCATCTTCTATATTGTCTATATTCTTTTTTTCTATTTTTATTTGAAAGTCTTTTTTTATCAGCACTTTTCCTATAGCTATTCCTGGTGAAGCTGCTATTCCTTTCATTTTTTATGCCTCCTGTTCTAAACATAGTATCAAAATTTCAATCAATTATTAACTTTTATAAAGCTAAACTCTATTATTATCTATTTACTGATCTTGCCATTCTTCTATAAGTATGTCTTTTTCCTCTTATGGCAATAGAATAAGCCATAATATTCTCAGGTATAGCTACTCCAGTAAAACCCGCATCTCCTATATGATGCATATCAGCACCGGCCATTTTGCTGTTTAAAGCAATTGTCTTTATTGTATTTTCATCAGCTCCTTCTTGTGAAGTCCCAATAGTTGTCATAGCTAATGCTCCGTATTTGTGAATAACATCTATTAGCATTTTAGCATATTGGGTAGTCATTCCAGGCACAGTCCCAGGAGCAGGTAAAAGTATAATATCACTGCCAGCTTCAATAAACTCTACAATTGTTTTTTCATCAATTATTCCTCCACCTGATTCATGTATACTACCAGCACCATGCATTTTACCAGAAATTATAATAATGTCGTTTCCTACTTTGTCTCTTATTTCTTTTATTGAATCTACTATCTTTTTATTTGTAACTCCAGTTTTAGGATTCCCAGTTAAAACTACCATATCGATACCATGTTCAATAGCTTTTTTTACATTCTCTGGTGTTGCTAATCTTCCATTTGGTAATTCTACACGTTTTTCAACTAATTCAGCATCTAAATCTACTGGTTCTAAGTTTATGCCTACAAATCTACCAGTTAATCTTTTTATCTCACTTACTACTTTTTTTCCTTTTTCTATAGGTAATCCTAAAACTTGAGGATTGTTTACGTCATAGAAGTTTAAAAGCACTATATCAGCACCAAAAGCACATACTAATTCAACATTACTAACATCTCCATAAAGAGGAGGGTATACACCTACAACTTCAGAAACAACAGTTCTTCCTTCAGCAGCCCTTATACTTTGAATAATCTCATTCTTTGACATTTTGTATATATCAGAAGTATTTAAGTCGAGAATTCTCTTTATCATAATAAACCCCCTAATCTATAATAATGAAGCTGCTTTCTTATCAGCTATAAGGATAACATCTGGATGTAGTTGTAATACAGATGCAGGTACTTCTGGTGTAATTTTACCTTTAACTGCTTTATATATAGCCTCTGCTTTTTCTTTTCCGGAAGCAAGCAGAATAATCTTCCTTGCATGCATTATAGTCTTTATTCCCATACTTATTGCTTTAGTAGGAACTTCCTGTATTGAATTAAAGAATCTAGAATTTGCTTTTATTGTATCTTCATCAAGTTCTACTAAATGTGTTTTAGCTTCAAATTTTAAGGCTGGCTCATTAAAACCTATATGTCCATTTCTTCCAATTCCTAATACTTGTAAATCTATACCTCTCGCTTGTTGTATCTTTTTTTCGTATTCTTCACATTCTTTTTCAATACTTTCTGCCATCCCATTTGGAATATGTACATTTTCTTTTTTTATGTTTACGTGATTAAATAAGTTTTCCATCATGTAGTAGTGATAACTTTGTGGATTTTCTTTTGGCAAACCATAATATTCATCTAAGTTAAATGTCTTTATGTTGGCAAAGTCTATATCCCCATTATTGTAAAGTTTTATTAATTCTCTATACACTCCCTTTGGTGTATCACCTGTCGCAAGACCTATAACGCTATCTGGTTTTAGTATAATCTGACTTGCTACTATATTTGCTGCTTTTCTGCTCATTTCCTCATAATCCTTTACAACTACTATTTTCATAGCCTTGCCCTCCTTAAGAAACCGTCATTCGATTTCCGTTTTTCGCTTTTCGCAAAGACAAAAGTAAATTAGAGTTTATTAAAAACAATTTTACCTTCTACAACAGTAAAATATATATTTAAATCTTCATCAAAAACTGTTATGTCTGCATCTTTACCTATATTAAGACTACCTTTATTTTTATCTATTCCTATCACTTTAGCTGGATTTTGTGTAACTAATTTAATAACTTCATGTAGTTTAATATTGGTGTTTTCTAAGATATTTTTTACTGCTTTATTTAACGTTAATATACTTCCAGCTAAAGTGTTATTTTCTAATCTTGCTGAGCTATTCTTTACTATGACTTTTTGACCCCCTAGTTCATATATACCTTCTTTCATACATCCAGCTCTCATCGAATCAGTTATAAGTACTAAATTTTCTATACCTTTTATGTCTATGAGTATTTGAAAAATAGCTGGGTGTACATGAATTTTATCTGCTATTAATTCACATGTAATGTTACTGTTAAAAACTGCCCCTACTATTCCTGGATCTCTATGATGCATAGGAGTCATTGCATTAAAAAGATGTGTGGCGTGTTTTATTCCACTTTTGATAGATTTTTTTGCCTGGTCATAAGTTGCATTAGAATGGCCAATAGAAAGAGTTATATTACTATAATCCTTCATTTTTTGTAAAAATTTATACCCCTCATCCATTTCTGGTGCTAGTGTAATTATTTTAATAATGTCTAAGTACTCTTTGATAAATTCGAAGTCAGGCTTTAAAATATATTTTGCATTTTGAGCACCTTTATATTTTTCATTTATAAAAGGTCCTTCCATGTGTACTCCTAATACTTTTGCTCCTTGAATATCTAGATAGGTAGCTTGTCTTACTATATTTAGCGCTTTATATATAGTATCTCTATCCATAGTCATTGTAGTTGGTAAAAAGCCTGTGACTCCAGTTTTTGCTATAGTGTTGCTAATGTTTGTTATAGACTCTATAGTGCCATCCATAATATCACTTCCACCAGCACCATGTATGTGAATATCAATAAAACCAGGTGATATGAATTTTCCTTTAACATCTATTAAGTCTATATTTTTATATCTATCTATTTCTTGTAAATCTGAAATGTCAATTATCTTTTCGTTAAATATTAATACTTTGTTTTCTATGATTGAATCTTTATGTATTATTTTCCCATTGATAAGGCCATATATTTTCTTCATAATTTATCGTCCTTTCTTTTGACAAAATGACATGGTAGCAAGTTGAGCTACCATGTCAATGCTAGTCTTTAGGATTCAACTTTATTTTTAGCCATTAGCCTTTTCATTTCATCTGCTATTATTTCAGCCTTAGTACCTACAACAACTTGCATATTTTTGTTATTAGGTCTAAGCACACCAGATGCTCCTAGTTTTTTAAGTTCTGTATCATCAACTATAGAAGCATCTTTTAATGTTAATCTAAGTCTTGTAATACAAGCATCTATTTCTTCAATATTTTCTATTCCACCAAGTTTTTCTATATATGCTGATGCTACCCCTGATAACCCCTTGCTTTCTATTTCACTGTCTACTGAGCTACTTTCTTCATCTAATCTACCTGGAGTAGGTAAATCTAATTTCTTGATTACATAAACAAAAACTAAGTAGTAAATTAACCCAAAAACTAAACCAATAGGTATTAATAGCCAGCCTTTTGTAGCTAATCCCATATTTAAGAAATAATCTATAGCTCCAGCAGAAAAACCAAAACCGTGCCTAATACCTAAAATATGGACTACAGCCAATGATAAACCTGTAAGTACAGCATGTGTTATATATAGAACCGGAGCTAAAAACATAAATATGAATTCTACTGGTTCAGTTATACCAGTAAGGAAAGATGTAAATGCAACACTAATCATTGCTCCACTAATTGCCTTTCTATTTTCAGGCTTAGCCATTGTAATCATCGCTAAAGCTGCTGCAGGAAGTGCAAACATAAATATTGGATAAAAACCTGCCATGAATGAACCTGCAGTTGGATCTCCAGCAAAGAATCTGCTTAAATCTCCAGTCGCATCTCCATATTGGCCAAATACAAACCAAATAAAACTATTGATTACATGATGTAATCCAAATGGAATCAATAATCTGTTTAATGCTCCAAAAGTAAATACTCCTATAGCTCCAGCTCCTATTATCCATTCACCAGCTGCATGAATACCATTTTGAATAGGAGGCCATACATAACCGAAAATAAGTGCTAATACTATACTTACAGCAGCTGTAACAATTGGTACAAATCTTTTACCCCCAAAAAAACCTAACCAGTCAGGTAGTTTAATATTATGAAATTTATTATATAAAACACCTGCTACAATACCAGAAATTATACCTGCAAGTACGCTCATATTTATATCTGGATTAATAGTAACTATAGCATTAGTTAAAACAAGATAACCAACAGCACCTGCTAAACCTGCTGCTCCACCATTATCAAAAGATAATCCGATTGCAACACCTATAGCAAATAGTAAAGCAAGATTAGCAAATATAGCTTCCCCAGCTTTCATTACAAAAGGAATATTAAATATGTCGCTAGCTCCTAATCTAAGTAATAGTGCTGCTGCTGGTAATACAGCTATTGGTAGCATCAACGCTTTACCAATTTTTTGAACTTTACCAAATGAATTTCTCACTTCTGCTCCCCCTTTTTTATTTTTTATTAATTAAAAAATAGAATGTTTATAAGCCTTTCCCCACCTCCCTTTATAACTCCTTCTTTAAAAGAGCATTTGTAATTTTTATGACTTAAGAAGAACTTCATATTTGTATTTATCACTTCTATAGATAGCCTTTGTATATTCAATAACTCTACCATCATCTAAATATGTCTTTCTTCTAAATAGTAAAGCTAATGATTTTATGTCTAAGTTTAATAAGTCACTTTCATATTCATTTAACATTATAGGTTCTATTGTTTGTTTAGCATAATCCAAAGTATAACCGTATTTTTCTTTAAAAATCTTATAAAGCGATTTGCCTTCAAGCATATCTTTTTGTAAGTCAGGGCACATATTAAATGGTATCCATACAATCTCAATAGCAAAAGGTTCATCTTCTACTATCCTCAATCTTCTTATTTCTATAACCTTATTATTTTTTTCATCCATATTTAGATGGCTTCTAATCTTTTTAGTAGCTTCTTTTATTTTAAAAGACAATATCTGAGTATCAGTTTTTAATCCCTTTTCAGCCATCTCTTCTGTAAAACCTCTTAATTGTGAAAGCTGTTGTTTGATTTTAGGTTCAGAAACGAATGTACCTTTTCCTTGTTCTCTATATAATATCCCTTCATTCACTAATGCCATTATTGCCTTTCTAGCAGTCATTCTACTTATACCATGAATTTCACATAATTCTCTTTCAGGAGGCACTGGATCTCCTGGCTTTAATTCTTCATTTTCTATCATTTCTTGAATTATTTCCTTTAACTGATAATATAAAGGTAAAGGATTTTGTTTTGATACTTTTCTCAAAAACATCCCTCCAAACTCTTTTGTTAATATCACTTAGAACAACTCTTACTTAGCTTTTAGATTTATCTTCATTATCAAATCACTAGAAACCTTCACAAATCCTTTCATTTTATTTAAACTATCAACTAACTCCATATTGGTTATAACTATAGGACTAATAATTGATTTTCCTTTTTTCTTTAAATATTCCAAATCAACCTCAAGTAATTTATCTCCAGCTTTAACATAATCATCTTTAACAACATAGCTTTTAAAACCTTCTCCTTTTAACTCAACAGTATCAATTCCTATATGTATAAGTATTTGCAAACCTTCTTCAGTCTCTATACCTATGGCATGATTTGTAGGAAATAGCTGTATTATCTTTCCATCACAAGGTGCAACAACAATTCCATCAGTAGGTTCAATAGCTATCCCATCACCAACCATCTTCTGTGAAAAAACTTCATCTGGTACATTTTCAATGTTTATTATTTTGCCCATCATAGGTGCTAAAATATCTCTACTTCTGATCTTTCTTAAAAATTTAAACATATTTAATACCTCCATGATTATCTAGAATATTTTTGGCCTCTATTAAATTTACATTCTTCTTAATCATAATAATTGCTAATTTAGCATCATAATCGCATTTTTCTAGAATATCTTTAATTAGTTTTTCTTCTGCACCTGTCGCTAAATAAACGATTTCTTCTACTCTTTTTCTAAGTTTTTTGTTTATAGGTCTAACATTTATCATGAGATTACTATAAACTTTTCCTATTTTGATCATAGATGCAGTACTAAGCATATTTAAAACCATTTTTTGTGCTGTTCCTGCTTTCATTCTAGTAGAACCCATAATTACCTCTGGTCCTACTTCTACACAAATAGTAATATCACAAATCTCTTTTAATTTCCCTTTACTATTACACATAAGACCTACAGTTTTAGCGCCAATTTCTTTTGCATATTCAATTGCTTTTATAACATAAGAGGTATTACCACTAGCACTTATTCCAACCACAATATCTTTAAAGTTCACTTTTCTTTTTCTCATATCTTCGATTGCTAGTTTTTCATCATCTTCTGTATGTTCAAGCCATCCACTTAATGCCTTCTCTCCTCCTGATATGATGCCTTGTACCATAGAATCATCTACTCCAAATGTAGGAGGACATTCAGATGCATCAAGTACTCCTAATTTCCCACTTGTACCACTACCTACATAAAACAGCCTTCCACCTTTGTTAAAACTTTCTACAATTAAATCTACAGCTTTAGCAATATTGCTCTTTTCCTTTTCAACTGCATAAGCAACTTTTTTATCTTCATTATTTATTTTCTCTATTATTTCAAGAGTAGACAATTTATCGATATTTAACGTATTTATATTTCTCCCTTCAACAATTATATTGTTCAAATTCTTCTCAACCTTTCTTTAGACTAAAGTTTTATTTAGTTGTTATATATTTGTATTATTGTTATGTTGTATATACCAATTTACGTTTATATTATATATGTATTTATTATTCTTGTCAAATATTACTAGAAGAACAAAATCTTTAATTTGAATGAATTAAGGAAGATTTTGTTGAAATCCATAAACGGAAATTATATTTAAAATTACCCACAATTTAAGAAGGTTTATAATTTCCTATGGATTATAAAAAGTTTATATAGCTATCAATTAGTAAACAATGTATTCAAAGTTCAAGGAATTCAAAAGACATGATGGCTAACAAAACGTCCCTATGCCATCTTGCACTATGGGTTATAACAAAAATAGGACGGAATAACCGTTCATAAATTATATACATATTCTATTTCGTGTTTAAGTCCATTTTTGGTTAGTTCGTGTTCTATAATTATGTTAATTATAACATAAAATTTCCATCAATAAATAAGATAAATTTTTTAAAGGTATCTAAATCGTTCCTCATAATGTTATACACTATCTTTTTATTAATCTTAATGTATTCGTGGGCTAAAATATTTCTGAAACCTACCATTTTTCTATACATTTCTAATTCTTCTTGTGATATTAAATTTTCTTTATATAATATTTCAAAGGACTCTGCCATGCTTTGTGGATAACCATAATTATTATCAGTTACTACATGAGTCGCTATATCTACAATCATATTTATCGCAATAAAAAGGTTATACTCAACTACATCTTGAGCTATCTCATCTTTCAAAAATTCATCCAATGATAAAGTTTTATACCTTTCAATTTTCTTTATAGAAAGAATTAACTGATTAAGCCTTTCTTTTATTACTCTCTTATTTACCATATTCCTTAACCTCTTTCCTTAAATTCCTTATCATTGCATTATAAGACATATCTAAATATCTTTTCATATCTTCATATTCAAAAAGCGTATGGACTTTAAAGTTACTTTCTGCAATTTCATCTCTTGTAAAAAGTAATATACCATCTAAATAAACCTCATATTTCAATAAAGGCGGTGATTCGTTTAATATTATTAAATCTACTTTTCTTTTGCATATACTCTCAAGTCTAATTTTTAAATCTAAATAGTCTTTTGCACTCATTTCTTTATCATTTAAATATATTGCAATATCAATATCACTATTTTCATCACTAGTACCTCTTGCATAAGAACCAAATACATAAGCAAAAATTATCTGTGGATTATTTAATAAAACTTCTTTGCATTTTTCTAAGATATCCACATTATTCACATCCCATTAGTTTATTATTTATTTAGATTTTCTCAAATTACCAAGTGAATGTCAATATACCATTGGTCTTTCGTAGTTCGCTGTTCGTCATTCGTATTTAGATGCTTGTCTTTAATGGAACAAAATCTTCGATTAAATAAATTATAAATTAAGGTGGATTTTGTTGAAATCCTTTACAGAAATTATATTTAAAAATATCCACAATTTAATTTGGTATATAATTTCCTATGGATTATAAAAAAACTGAGACAACGAGCTAGATTTGTTGTCTCTAAACTTGGCTTATTAGATTGTATTTAAAATAAATAAGATAAGCGGTATTGTTGCTATGCTTACTTTTGTCATATCATATTACGGATATTTGGGCCTCAAATATGTAACCTATCCCTCTTACTGATTTTATATATTTGGGATTTGCTTTATCGTCTTCTATTTTATCTCTTAATCTCTTTACATATGTATTTACTATATTTTCATCGTACAACTCACTTTCCCATACATGATTTAAAATCTGTTTTCTAGTTAAAACAGTATATGAATTATCTGCAAAAAATAACAGTAGATTAAATTCAGTTGTTGACAAGTTAATTTCATTTCCATCTTTTATAACTTTATAAATATTTCTATATATTTCTATATTGTCAAATCTAATCACATTTCTACTTGAAGGCGACTTGTTATATTCTTTATATCGCCTTATATGAGCTTTTACTCTTGCTACGAGTTCTATAGGATCAAAGGGTTTTGTTATATAATCATCTGCACCAATCCCAAGTCCTAAAACCTTATCGTACTGACTTGATCTAGCACTTAAAAACAATATGGGTATATTGTTTTTTTGCCTAATAATCTTACATGTTTCCAATCCATCTAGGTTATCCATATTTATATCTAAAATTATAAGTTTAATATCTTTATCCAATTTTTCAATAGCATCTTTACCACTATAAGCTGGTATAACTTCGATTCCATTTACTTTCATAAACTCACTTATCATGTGAATAATTTTCTTTTCATCATCAACCATCATAATTTTATCCACAACATCCTGCCCCCTTTGTTTAATTGTTTTAAATGAAATAATGACAATTCTATGACTGTTCGATGTAAATATAATGAATTTTCAAAAAATTTCACATGTTTATTATATAATAGTAATACAAAAAAGTTAATCAATAAAGGGGGTCCTGATATGGATAATAATGTTCAAACAAAAAGTAGTAATGCTAGTAGTTTGTTAAAATTCATAGTCTTCAGTTTAATTGGTATTTTTATGTTTTTTATCCCTATTAATATTGGGGGAAAATCAACTATTCCATTAGACCATATTGTTACAGGAGTTAAGACTCAACTACCTGCCTTAGCTTCTATATATGCCTTGATTATAATAGTGATTGGCGGAATTACACCATTTATTAAAAAGACTTGGAATAAAGATAAAGTAACTGCCGTATTTTCACTGCTTAAACTTTTAGGAATTTTAGTTGCATTTATGGCCTACTTTAAGTTTGGGCCAGCATGGCTATTCGAAAAAGATATGGTTCCATTTTTATTTAATAAGCTTGTTATTCCAGTTGGACTTATAGTACCTATAGGAGCAGTCTTTTTAACATTTTTAGTAGGATATGGTCTTTTAGAATTTATAGGAGTTTTAATGAAACCTATTATGAAGCCTATTTGGAAAACACCAGGAAGGTCTGCTGTAGATGCAGTAGCTTCTTTCGTAGGAAGCTATTCTATAGGTCTTTTAATAACTAACAGAGTTTTTAAGGAAGGTAAATATACTATAAAGGAAGCATGTATTATAGCAACAGGTTTTTCAACAGTATCAGCAACTTTCATGATAATAGTTGCTAAGACACTTGGTCTTATGGAATTATGGAACACTTTCTTTTGGTCAACTCTTATAGTCACATTTATAGTTACTGCTATTACAGTTAGAATCAAACCTCTTAGCAGCAAAGATGATAGTTATATCTCTGGAGAAGGAGTTCCAGAACCAGAAATCAAAGGAAACTTATTTAAAAATGCACTTGACGAAGGTTTAAAAGCAGCTTCTAATTCTCCATCTTTAGCTAATAATATTATAGAAAATTTAAAAGATGGGTTTGCTATGGCCATGGGAATACTCCCATCAATATTGTCCGTAGGTTTATTAGGATTGGTATTAGCTAAATACACTCCTATATTTGATGTAATCGGATATATATTCTATCCATTCACACTTATTTTAAATATTCCCGAACCAATACTTGCAGCTAAAGCAATGTCAGTAGGATTGGCAGAAATGTTCCTTCCAGCACTTCTTGTAACAAGTGCTTCAGTAGTCACTAAGTTTGTAATAGGTGTTATTTCTATATCATCAATATTATTCTTCTCAGCATCAATCCCATGTATTCTATCTACTGAAATACCTATAAGCATTACAGAAATATTAATAATCTGGATAGAAAGAACTATATTAACACTTTTATTAATAACACCATTAGCATTTCTTATATTCTAAAATATGAATATTAAAATGATTTAAAAGAAATATGATAAAATATAAGCATCTATATCTGTAACAGATGTAGTTGCTTATATTTTTTTATTTTTAACTTTGTGTTATAAGAATCTTTTAAAAAGCTTCTCAAGGTTAACTTTTTTGAAACATAAAGGGGTGTACTTATGAGTCTAAAAAAAAGAATAACCCTTACTATATGTTTAATTAATATTTTATTACTCATATTATTAAGTTGGGTTATATATAGTAAATCAGCTTTTATTTTAAATAAAGAAGCTGAAGTCTATATGCTGTCTCAATTAGATAGAGTTAAAGAAAATATTGATTTGCGTATAAGAATAAACAAGCTTGAAACTGAAAATCTGGCTTTAAACGAAAAGATAATATCATTTTTAAAAGGGAAAATAGATGTTAATGAAATGAATAATATTTTAATAGAAAATATGTCAAAGAAAAATCAAAAAAGTAATTATTATAAAGATTTATTCGTACTAAATAACCAAGGAAAAATAATTGCTACATGTATGCCAGAAGCTATGAACTTAGACCTGTCGGATAGAAAATATTTTATAGAATCAAAAAAAACAAGAAATACGGTTACAAGCGATATATTAATTGCAAGGTCAGATGGATCTTTAATAGTAATAACAATAAGCCCTATCAGAGATTCAACAGGCATTGTATTGGGTTATGCAGGAATAGCAATAAAAGCTGAGTTTTTTTCAAAAATAGCAAATGAATTAAGACTTGGTAAAAGAGGATATTATGCAATAGTTGACTCAAGCAATCGCATACTAACACATCCAAATAGCAAGCTTATTGCAAAAAATTCTATATATAATATAACAGATGAAATACTTAAAAAGTCTAAAGTTAAGACAAATACTGTAGTTGAAAAAAGAATCGTAGCAAACAATGGAGTAAAAGAATTTCAAATATATAAGCTTATGGATAGCAATAGATGGATACTCATTGCAGTTCTTCCAGAGCATGAAATGTACGAAAAATCAATTACACTCTTAAGTTATGTATTGCTAATAGGGACAATAAGTATAATACTTGCAATTTTATTAGGTACATATGTATCAAATAAAATCTCTAAACCTATTATTACTATAACAAATCATTTAGAAATGGCTACAAAAAGTAATTTACTCATAAAAAAATCAATTTCAGATTCTATAAAAAGTTTTAAAAAAAATGGAGAAAAATTTATTAGAGAAAGTGAAAAAATAAAAATATCCCCTAATGATGAAATCGGGAATTTGAGAAAAGCTTTAAAGAATTTAAAGGAATATTTCTTATTCCTTATAAACATGTTTGAAATTGAAAGCGAAAATCTTGTAAAGTATTCAAAGGAATTATCGTCTACTATAGAAAATACATCTTTTAGAACAGCTAGATTCATTTCTACGTTATCTCATGATTTAAAAACATTAATTACTCTTATAAAGGGATATGCAAAGGGACTTAAATCAGGAATTATAGCAGATGAAAAAATTAAAAACGAATTTCTCGATGGTATTATTAAAGGAGCTGAAGATATTGAAAAGATAACATGCGATATACTAGACAATGCATATGAAGCCCAGTGTATGCCTAAACTAAACAGAGAAAAAGTAAACGCAAAATACTATATAGAAGAATTGTTTGAAAGTACCAAACAATATATAATAAGCTCAAATAGAGTATTTGAAGGAGCTTGGAGTTGCAATGATGGATATCTTTATATAGATATAATTAAAATCAAAAGAGCTTGGAATAACTTGATAAATAATGCCGTCAAATATTCAAATGAAAAAAGTAGGATAAAAATATTTATTATGCAAAAAGAAAATAAAGTCGAATTCAGAGTAATAGATGAGGGAATAGGTATTAGTGACAAAGAAATAGATAAAATATTTGATATGTTTTATAGAGGAGAAAAAAATAAGGAAAAAGGCTATGGACTTGGACTTTTCATTACAAAATCAATAATTGAAGCTCATAACTCGAAACTTCATGTAAAATCTGAATATGGAAAAGGAACTGAATTTTGGTTCAGTTTAGATATATATAGCTCTAGCAGTTAAATGCTAGAGCTTTTTGTTTTTACATTGTATTTAAAATAAATAAAATAAATGGTATTGTTGCTATGCTTATTAATGTTGTTAAAAACACTCCCTGTGAGGCTAATCTGTAATCAGAGTCGAATCTTCTTGCAAATATTGCTGCATTTGCTGCTGTTGGCATACTGCTGATGATAACTGGTATGCCTGCAACTACTGGTGGTAAATTTAATCTTGTTAATACAAATAAAACTGATAAAGGTATTATTATAAGTCTTAATAAGGCTACTATAAAAAGTTTGCTATTACCGAATATCTCTTTAAACTTTGCATCCCCTAATAGAGAACCCACTACTAACATGGCCATAGGGGTTGTTGATGCCCCTAATTTGTGTAAGGATATATATATAGGCTTAGGCAGCTTAATGGAAAATATAAATAGGGTAAATCCTAAAACTATTGAAACTGTTCCAGGGTTTATTAATGCTTTTAAATTTATTTTCTTTTCATGTCCTGGGTTTACTAATATCACCCCTAATGTCCATATAAGGATATTAAAAATAAGGTTGTATATTGCCGCATAAAATACACCAATCTTGCCGAAAGCCACTTCAACAACAGGATAACCCATAAATCCAACGTTTGAAAATATTATCAAAAAGAGATATACTCCCTTTTGCATACCTTGTATCTTCAGCAGCTTTACAAATATAACACCAACTATAATCATAAATGTATAAACTATTACTCCAATTATAAGCAGTTTTATACTGTTACTTAACATATCTTGTGAAAATTTATAGTTCATTGATGTTATTATAAGTGCTGGTAAAGTCACATATATTATAAGAGTAGATAGGCCTTTTCCTAATTCATCTGTCATAATGTTTATTTTCTTAAGTATAAAGCCTAATATTAGTAGAATGAATAGAACTAGTACTTGGTTTAAAACTAGTATAAAGTCCATTGAATTCCTCCTTGATAGCTATTTGTTTATCGCACAATGAATTGTGCTCTACTTTGTTGAACGTATAAAAATAGGGAAGGCTCTCCTTCCCTACTATATTATCATATTTTATTAAACCGGTATATGGAGAAATTATTATCTCCTCTTCAACTGCTCATATAATATTTTTGCTAAACCAATTCCCTGTCCTTTTTCACTTACTGATTTAGCTATTTCTTGGTCATACATATCTTCAAATAATTCTCTTGCTGCAGTCTTTTCTACAAGTCCTCCGTCTGGAATAGTTGAACGCATTTGTTTTAAAAGCATATGAGTAAATAAGGACTCAAATTCTTTACAGACTTTCATAAGTTCTTTATTGTCATGTTTTGTATATGCCTTATCTATTTTTCTTTTTAAATTTGATGTATTCGATTGAGATTTTTGTATATTAGCTTGATTTATTATGTTGTTTATGTTTAACATAGGATCACCTATCTTCTAAGGTTGTTTGCCATTTGGAGCATTTCGTCTAATGTTTGGATTGATTTTGAATTAATCTCGTATGCTCTTTGAGCTGTAATCATCTTTACCATTTCTTCAACTACCTGTACATTTGATGTTTCAAGATATCCTTGTACAATTCTACTGTCCATTTCTTCTGCATCTACTGAAATTTCTTCACCGGATGCACTTGTAGCACTGTATAAGTTCTGTCCTTCACTTATAAGCCCCTCTGGATTCATAAATTTAACAAATTTTAGTCTTCCTAAATCTACAGTTTGACCTTGCTCATCCTTTGCAGTTATATATCCTAGCTCATCTATAGTTATATCAGACAAATTGTTATCTATAACTATTTCTTCATCATCTTCATTTAGAACAAAATACCCTTCTGATGTAGTCAGTTTTCCCTCGTCTTCGTTAATACTAAGCTTGAAGCTTCCGTCTCTTGTATACTTTATTTGGCCATTTGGTGTTAACACTGCAAAAAAACCATCTCCATCTATTGCTAAATCTAACGGGTTTTGCGTTTCTATTAAGCTTCCCATTTTGAAATCTCTTGTTGTAGCTGTCGGCATAACACCATGTCCTACTTCTAAATTTACAGGTCTTCCTTTATCATCTTTTAGATTTGTTCTTTTTAGTGTTTCATAAAAAAGGTCTTTAAATTCAACTCTTTGACCCTTATATGAAGTTGTATTTACATTAGCTAGGTTGTTTGAGATTGTATCGATATTTAGCTGCTGTGCCTTCATTCCTGTAGCTGCTGTCCATAAAGAACGTATCATTTTTATTTACTCCTTTCGTTTATATTCTCGCTATGTCGTTTACAACTTTACCTAATAGCTCGTCCTGTATTTTTAGTATTCTTTGGCTCGCTTCGTAGTTTCTTAGCACACTTATCATATCTACCATTTCTTTTATGCTTTCAACATTTGAGCCTTCTAGATATCCTCTTAGGACTTGTCCATCAAAAGGCATTTCTTCAGGCTCTATGTTGTCTTCTATTTTATAAAGGTTATAACCTTGTTTTCTTAGGAATTCTTTATTTTTTATATCAACTATATCAAGCTTATCTATCACTTCACCATCTTTAATAATTTCTCCTTTTTCATTGATGGTAAAATCATTGCCTTCTAATATTATTGAACCATATTTTCCTAAAACAAAATATCCTTCTGTAGTAACAAGTTCTCCTTTATCATTTAGTGAAAAAGACCCATCTCTTGTATATAATATTTTTTCACCATCATATACTTTAAAGAAACCATCGCCTTTAAGTGCAAAATCTAAACTGTTTCCTGTTTCTACTATATTACCCTGATTAAAGTTGGTAAAAACTCTACTTGTTTTAACTCCTGAGCTTATAGTTCCTATTACATTTGGCTGTGGAAATTCTATTAGATTATCTATTATTTTACCATTTGACATGATATTGCCCTTACTGTCAATCTCAATATCTTTACTATCAACTTTTATTTTACCATTTCTGCCAAGCACATAGTTTCCACCATCTGTTTTTATGGCATCATTTCCATCTTTATAGTATGTTCTTAGATATCCTTCTTCATCTATTGTAAATCTCATTTCTCTTGTATGGCTAATTCCAAGAGGTGTCTTTATTCTAAAATATCCTGAATTAATATTTAGTTTATAAACATCTCCATCTTTTTCAACCTTTACTCCTTTAAACTGACCATGGTTGTCCATATCTACTGTATCATTAATTTTGCTTAAAAGCACCTCTGGAAATGATTCTGAAATAAGCACATCTTTTTTAAATCCAGTAGTATTAATATTAGCTAGATTATTGGATATTGTATCCATCCTTTTTTGGTTTATTAACAACGACGTTGCTGATGCATATAATCCTCTATTCATTTAACTCACTCCTCGCGATTAGTCTTTCGTTGCTCACTTTTCGCTATTTGCCGTTCGATGTTCATATGTGTTTCAGTTGCCAGAATGGTAGCGGAGAATTAATTCTCCGCTACTACTGGCTTTTCGTTATTAGCCTTTCGCTTTTCGATTGTCGAAAAACGATAAGCGAACAGCGAA
>NZ_MDJR01000013.1 GCF_001730685.1 Caloranaerobacter ferrireducens
TTTTTTT
The DNA here is from genome assembly GCF_001730685.1 of Caloranaerobacter ferrireducens. Classification (NCBI taxonomy): domain Bacteria; kingdom Bacillati; phylum Bacillota; class Tissierellia; order Tissierellales; family Thermohalobacteraceae; genus Caloranaerobacter; species Caloranaerobacter ferrireducens. The sequence goes on from NZ_MDJR01000013.1 coordinate 8, forward strand.
GCTTTTTTTCTTTTGTCTTTTCCTTAACGGCAAGAAATAATCTACCACAATTTTTATACTAAGTCAATAGTATTTATAATTTATTTATGTGTTAATTTTTTCTAATTCTTTTCTGAATTTCTCTATAATCTTCTTTTCTAATCTTGAAACTGTCATTTGTGATACCCCTAATTCTTTAGCTATATGACTTTGAGTCTGATTATCAAAATATCTACCTTTCAAAATTCTTTTTTCTAAATCATTTAACTTGTCCAATACTTTCTGCAAGAAATCTATGTTTTCTATTTTATTAAAATATTTATCATCTTCTCCAATTAGATCTCCTAAAGTCATATCTTTATCATCATCTGAATCATAAGTCAAATCTAATGAATGTGGCATATACACTTTACTTACTTCCATAGCTTCTAATATTTCTTCTTCACTGCACATTAGATATTCAGCTATATCTTTTACCGTAGGAGTTTTCTGAAGCTTTTGTGTTAAAATAACCTTAGCATTACTAATTTTCTTGGAAAGCTCTTGTATTCTCCTAGGTACTCTCACTACCCATCCTTTATCTCTAAAATATTTTTTTATCTCTCCAATAATAGTTGGAGTAGCAAAACTTGAAAACTCATATCCTTTATCTACATCATATCTATCTATTGCATAAATTAAAGCAAGACATGCAACTTGGTATATATCTTCGTACTCGATCCCCTTATTGGCATATTTTTTAGATAATATTTCAGCTATGTACAAATGCCTTTCTATTAGTTCATTTCTTATTGAAGAATCTTTATTTTTCTTATACATTGAAAATAATGTTTTATTATCAATGTTTTTATATTTATTAGGGGTATCATTTGAATATTTTTTAGATACATTCATTAGATATCCACCCCTAATTTCTTTATCATATTTAAGTAAACTACTCCATCACAATTATCACATTTAACTTCATCCATTAGAGATTCGATTATCAAAATACTTAAACTTCTATTATCACTGATATCAGAAATTTCATCATCTCTTTCTTGGCATACAAACTGTTTAGCCTGTATACTTATAATTAATCTATCTTCCATTATTTCAAATTCAATGTCTATATTTTGCTTTTCGCCATTTTTGATAATCATTGTACAAGCTTCTGCTATAGCTACTTTAATATCATCTATTTCCTCAATATCAAACCCTATTCTACTTGCTATTGCTGAAGAAGTTAATCTAACTACACTAACATACTCAGCCTTCGCTGGTATTGTAAGGCTAATTATATCTTCTTTATTTTGATTAACAGATTCTATCATAGGCCTCACTCCTTAATAATAAATACTTTGTTTAATCCAGTTATATCAAATAATTTATTTATATTTGGCCTTATATTAATCAATATTATATTCTTACCTTTTTCTCTAAGCTTCTTTAATCCACTAATTAATACACCTAACCCTGTACTATCCATATAAACTAATTCTTCACCATCTAATATTACATCTGCACTTTTTTCATTAATTATTTCAAGTAAAATATTTTTAAAATCTGGTGATGTATATATATCAACCTCACCTATTAGTTTCAAAATCCATGCATTCTCAACTGTGTTGAATTCTTTCTTTACCTCTAGACCCATAATATCCCTCCTTAATCTCTAAAATTTGTATACAAGCTTATATAAATATAGTATATTATAATTTTCTGTATTCTTAAAGTACTAGTATCTTTATTATTCTTTTTTACTTTTCGACAATTATATGAATAAAGCGTGCATTACGCACGCTTTATTCCTCATCATCATCTTCTTCTGCTGCCACCTTGGCAATAGATACAACTCTATCATTTTCGGATATTTTCATTAAAGTCACACCTTGAGTACTTCTTCCCATTTGTGATATATCTGATACCTTCAATCTTATTATTGTCCCTGATACACTAATTAGCATTACTTCATCGTTGATACTAACAACTTTTGCTCCAACAATATTTCCTGTTCTTTTCTTTACATTATATGTTTTTATCCCTTTTCCGCCTCTACTTTGAGATCTGTATTCTGAAATTGGAGTCCTCTTTCCATAACCCTTTTCTGTTATAACCAATAGATCATTTTCTTCTTTAATTAAATCCATAGCTACTAACTTATCACCTTCATTAAGTGTAATAGCTTTTACTCCCATTGCACTTCTTCCCATACTTCTAACATCTTTTTCACTAAACCTTATAGACATTCCATGAGCTGTTACTAATATAAGTTCATCTTTTCCATTTGTTTTCTTTACTTCTATCAATTCATCTTCTTCTCTTAGATTTATAGCTATAAGACCATTTTTTCTGATATTATCAAATTCATTTAATCCCGTTTTCTTTATTAACCCTTTCTTTGTTGCAAATACAAGGTAATCTCTAGGATTAAATTCTTTTATTGGTATTACAGCTGTTATCTTTTCATTTGTATCTAGCTTAAGGAGATTTATTATTGCAGTACCTTTAGCTTGTCTTTTAGCTTCTGGAATTTCGAAAGCTCTTAATTTATAAACTTTCCCTTTATTGGTAAAGAATAAAATATTATCATGAGTAGAAGTAACGAAAATATCCTCAACGAAATCTTCTTCTCTTGTAGTTAATCCTGTAATTCCTTTGCCACCTCTTCTTTGTGCTTTATAAGTGTCTTCTGGCAATCTCTTAATATACCCAAAATGAGTTAATGTAATAACTACTTTCTCTTCTTTTATCATATCTTCTATACTTATCTCATCTATACTAGCTCTTATTTCTGTTCTTCTATCATCATTATATTTTTCTTTAATCTCAAGTAATTCATCTTTAATTATTTTATAAATAAGTCTATCATTAGCTAATATTTCCCTATATTTATTAATAAGCTTAATCAATTCTTCATACTCTTCTTCTATCTTATTTCTCTCTAATCCAGTTAATTTTTGCAATCTCATATCTAATATAGCCTGTGCTTGTTTTTCTGTAAGTCCAAATTTATTCATTAATCCATTTCTTGCCTCATTCACTGTCTTAGAATTTCTAATTAAACTTATAACCTCATCTATATGATCTAAAGCTATTTTTAAACCTTCAAGAATATGTGCTCTATCCTCAGCTTTGTTTAGGTCATATTGTGTCCTTCTTGTTATAACCTCTTTTTGGTGATTCAAATAATGTCTTATTACTTCTCTTAAATTCAGAACTTTAGGTTGATCATCAACTAAAGCAAGCATAATTATACTAAATGTGTCTTGCAGTTGAGTATGTTTATATAAATTATTTAAAACTACATTAGGATTAGCATCTCTTTTTAACTCTATAACAATTCTCATTCCGTTTCTATCAGATTCATCTCTTAAATCTGATATTCCTTCTATTTTCTTGTCTCTAACTAATGAAGCTATCTTTTCTATAAGTTTTGCTTTATTTACTTGATATGGCAGTTCAGTAACAATTATTCTTGTTTTCGATTTGTTTAATTGCTCTATTTCGGTTCTAGCTCTAACAATAACTTTTCCTCTACCTGTTCTATATGCAGACTTTATTCCTTCTTGACCCATTATAATTGCACCAGTTGGAAAATCTGGTCCTTTTATAACTTCCATCAACTCATCTACATCTACTTCAGGATTATCTATCATCATAACTATACCATCTATAACTTCTCCTAAGTTATGAGGTGGTATAGATGTTGCCATACCAACAGCTATACCTGATGAACCATTAACTAATAGATTTGGAAATCTACTAGGTAGTACTTTAGGTTCTTTTAATGTTTCATCAAAGTTCGGTCTAAAGTCAACTGTATCTTTATTTATATCTCTCAACATTTCTGTTGCTATTTTAGACATTCTAGCTTCTGTATAACGCATTGCAGCAGCGCCATCACCGTCAATAGAACCAAAGTTACCATGACCATCTACAAGTAGATATCTTGTTGAAAAATCCTGTGCCATCCTTACCATTGCATCGTATACAGCACTGTCTCCATGTGGATGGTATTTACCTAATACGTCCCCAACTATACGTGCAGATTTTCTGAAAGGTTTGTCCGGCGCTAAGTTAAGCTCATTCATAACATGAAGAATTCTTCTATGAACAGGTTTTAAACCATCACGTACATCAGGTAGCGCCCTGCTTACAATTACACTCATCGCATAATCCAGATAAGATTTTCGCATCTCATCCTCTATATCTACCTGGATAATCCTCTGCTTATCGTTATTCATCTATATCCTCCTCATGAATAATTATTTTCATCTAATACTGTAATTACTATCATTAAATATCAAGATTTTGTACATATTTAGCATTTTCCTCAATAAATTCTCTTCTAGGTTTAACCTTATCTCCCATAAGTGTAGTAAATATCTCATCAGCTGCAACTGCATCATCAATACTAACTCTAAGTAAAATCCTTTTTTCTGGATTCATCGTAGTTTCCCAAAGCTGATCTGGATTCATTTCTCCAAGACCTTTGTATCTTTGTATGCTATACCCACTTCTACCTATTTCGTTTAATATTTTTTCAAGCTCTCTATCATTATAAGCATAGTATTCAGATTTACCCTTTTTAATTTTATATAAAGGTGGTTGAGCAATATATATATGCCCTTGTTCAATTAAAGGTTTCATATATCTAAAGAAGAATGTTAATAATAAAGTTCTAATATGAGCACCATCTACATCGGCATCTGTCATGATAATTATTTTACCATACCTTAATTTTTCAATATTAAAATCATCACCAATCCCGCATCCAAAAGCAGTAATCATAGCTTTTATTTCTTCATAATTTAATATTTTATCTAATCTAGCTTTCTCAACATTCATTATCTTACCCTTAAGAGGTAATATAGCTTGAGTTCTTCTATCTCTACCTTGTTTAGCTGAACCACCCGCAGAATCACCCTCTACTAGATATATTTCACATTTTGATGCCTCTTGTTCTGAACAGTCTGCAAGTTTACCAGGTAGAGATAAGTTTTCAAGAACATTTTTTCTTCTAGTTAGTTCTCTAGCTTTTCTAGCAGCCTCTCTAGCTCTTGCTGCCTTTATAGCTTTATCTATTATTAATTTCGCTTCCTTTGGATTCTCTTCTAGAAAACTAGTTATATTTTCAGAAACTAAGCTTTCAACTATTCCTCTCATTTCGCTATTTCCAAGCTTAGTTTTAGTCTGACCTTCAAATTGAGGGTCTGGCAGTTTAACAGAAAGTATAGCAGTTAAACCTTCCCTAATATCTTCGCCTGTTAAATTGCTTTCTTTATCTTTCAATATATTATTTTTTCTTGCATAATCATTTATAACCCTAGTTAAGGCTATCTTAAATCCACTTAAATGGGTACCACCTTCATGAGTATTAATGTTATTAGCAAAACTAAATATGTTTTCGCTATAGTCTGTAGTATACTGCATCGCTAATTCAATAATGCAATTATCTTTTTCCTTTTCAAAATATATTACTTTATCATGTATAGGTGTTCTATTTCTGTTTAAATGCTCTACAAAAGCTTTTATTCCACCTTCATAATAGAACTTTTTCTTTTTATTCTGTCTCTTATCCTCAATTGTAATTGTAATTGCTTTATTTAAAAATGCTAACTCTCTCAATCTATGTTCTAAAGTATCATATCTAAAATTAACATCCTCAAATATCAAATGGTCAGGTTTAAATGTTATAGTAGTTCCTGTCCCTTCTGTTTGACCTATTATTTGTAATTCTGTTACTGGCTTTCCTCGTTCAAATCTTTGCTTATATATCTTATTGTTTCTGTGCACTATAACCTCTAACCATTCAGATAGTGCATTAACTACTGAAACTCCAACCCCATGAAGTCCACCTGATACCTTGTATGCACTATTATCAAATTTACCACCAGCATGTAAAACTGTAAGTACAGTTTCAACAGTAGATTTTCCTGTTTTAGGATGTATTTCAACAGGTATACCACTACCGTTATCAATTACAGTTATTGAATTATCTTCGTTTATTATAACATTAATAGTATCACAAACTCCCGCTAATGCTTCATCTATACTATTATCGACAATCTCATAAACTAGATGATGTAACCCTCTTAAACCAGTACTACCAATATACATACCTGGCCTTTTCCTAACAGGCTCTAATCCTTCTAAAACTTGTATTTGCTGTGCACCATAATTTCTTTCTCTCTGTATTTCAGCCATTTAATAGCCTCCAATCTACTTAAGTTTTTTCTAATCCAAAAGTCAAAGTTTTCTTTAGTTTTTCCTTTATAATCCATAGGAAATTATATGCTTTGTTAAATTGCGGGTAATTTAAAATATAATTTCCAATTATGAATATAGGCAAAATCTTCCTTATAATTTATTTAAAGCGAAGATTTTGTTCTTATCTTAAAAAGAAAAAACTATTTGATAAATCCAGCCCTTTTATTTAAAGTAGTAGAAGAAATATTAGAACAATATATAACACTTTTTCTTATTTTACTACCACTCTTTTTATCTATATAAGCTTTTTCTGTAATTATATAAGATTTTATTTTCTTATCTGTAATGTTTTTTATAAATCCCTCTTCCTCAGCTATATTAAAAAATTCTTTTGTATCTCTTGATTTTAAAGACTTATAGTCAATTATACAAATAATATCTTCTAGTGGTATTACATAATCTTTACCTAAATGTAAAAACATTTATTTTCCTCCCTAATATAAACATGATAAAAGTACAAATTAACTACAATCTTATAATATATATTATTCATCTGCGTTATTCAACTTAATTTATCACTAGATATTTACTATATTTCCCTTAGATACATAAAATACCTTCTTATCCTTTTTATGAATATCGAGAACATCTATATCTTCTGTACTAGTAATTATCGTTTGTACATCCTTAAAAGTCGATAATAAGAATTTTCTTCTTTTTATATCTAATTCTGATAAAACATCATCAAGCAATAGAACAGGATATTCCCCTATTTCTGATTTTACTAATTCTACTTCTGCTAATTTCATTGAAAGTGCAGCTGTTCTCTGTTGACCTTGAGAACCAAATATTTTAGCATCTAATCCATTTATATTTATTTTTATATCATCCCTATGTGGACCAAATTCCGTAGTACCTTTTTCTATATCTTTTGCTAGATTCCTGTTTAAAACCTCTATAAAAATATCTTTTATTTCATTTTTGCTTAGTTCACAATCTATATTGAAAGAAGGCATATATTCAAGCTCAAGTTCTTCTATTCCTTCAGTTATATTGTAATGAATATTTTTTGATATTTCAGATATCCTGTCTATAAACTCTATACGATTTTTAATTATCTCAGAACCAACCTCAGCTAACTGCATGTCCCAAACTTCTATAGTCTTAAGTTTATTATTCCTTTGAATAGACTTTAAAAGATTATTTCTCTGTTTAAGTATTTTACTATACCTATTGATATTATAACGGTACTTGGGTCTTATCTGAGATATTTCAGTATCTAAAAATATTCTTCTGTTACTTGGTCCTTCTTTAACTAGTTTCAAATCTTCAGGAGAAAATAAAACAACATTCAAATGACCAAATAAATCAGATATTTTATCAATTTCTACTCTATTAATTCTAACCCTCTTTGTTTTATTTTTCTCAAATTTAATTTCTATAAATTTATCAGTAAAATCCCTTTTAACATTTATGCCTATGTAAGCTTTATCTTTATCTATTTTTATTAATTCTTTTTCTTTAGCAGCTCTGTACGACTTACTAAAAGCACATATATATATAGATTCTAATAAATTAGTCTTACCTTGCGCATTATCTCCTATAAATATATTTAGCTTTTTATTTAATTTTATATCCAACTTATCATAATTTCTATAGTTTATAAGTTTGATACTTTCTATATGCACATAAAGCACTCCTTTAGGAAAAAAGCATCATTTTTCTATTTCTTTATAATCCATAGGAAATTATATACCTAATTAAATTATTGATAATTTTGAATATAATTTCCGTAATGGATTTCAATAAAATCTACCTTATACAATTTATTTAAATCGAAGATTTTATTACTATTCTACAATATAACTTTCACCATCAGACAATTCTATTATATCTCCTTTTTTTACTTTTTTACCTCTTTGAAGTACAATCTCCCCATTTAACTTAACTTGACCATTTTTTATTAAGATTTTTGCATGTCCGCCCGTTTCCGCTATATTCACATATTTTAATAGCTGATCTAATTTTATATACTCTGTATGTATTTTTATTTTTTTCATATTATCAACTCCTTGAAAATTAATAGACACCTTAAACTAGGTGTCTTAAGTTTTAATAGTTTTCATTTAGTCTGACTGGTAAAACTAGGTATGTATAACTGTTATCACCATAAGGTCTCATGATACAAGGCTTTACATTACTTTCAAAATCCATAATTATCTCTTCGCTATCTATTACTCTTAATGCATCTAACATATATTTTGAATTAAATGCTATTTTAATATCATTTCCTTCAAGCTCTATTGGCAACTCTTCGTGTACATTACCTATCTCAGAATTAGAGCTTATTATCATCTTTTCATCTGATATAGTAAATTTAACAAGGTTATTTTTTCCTTCTCTTGCAAGTAATGAAGCTCTTTCAATACTTTCTTGTACAGTTCTAGTATTTACTTTAACTCTTGATTTATACTCATTTCTTATTATATCACGATAATTTATAAATTCACCTTCAAGTAGTCTTGATATTATAACCGTTTCACCAAAATCAAAAAGTACATGACTTGAAGTAAACATTATTTTAACATCTGAATCATCATCGTCAAGTATTCTGCTAACTTCATTAAGTGTTTTACTAGGTATTACAACTTTTATATTATTATCGCTACTTACACTAATCTCTTTAACTGCAAGTCTATAACCGTCTAATGCTACAAGTGCTGCTCTTTTATTATTAACTTCTAATAAAGCTCCCGTCAGTATTGGTTTTATTTCATCTTGTGCAGCTGCAAATATAGTTTGTTTAATCATACTTTTCAAAAGATCCTTAGGTATATTTAAGCTTATATCATCATCTACAACTGGTAGTTGTGGATATTCTATAGAAGGTTGACCAATAATATTAAATTTAGAATTTCCACAAGTAATATGAACATTATTATTTTCATCAGTTTCAATTTCAACATCTAAACTAGGTAATTTTCTAATTATATCTCCAAATAATCTTGATGCAATTACTATAGAACCTTCTTCTATTACTTCACAATTTATTTTTGATTCTATACCTATTTCTAAATCTGTACCAGTAAGTTTTAAAGTATTTTCTTCAGCTTCAAGTAAGATTCCATTTAATATAGGTAAAGTTGTTTTTGATGTAATTGCTTTTTGGACAATATTTATACATTTATTTAATTCTTTTTGAGTAACTTTTATTTTCAATTGTGGATAACCTCCTTCTCAGTGGTTAGAAAAAATATAAATACTAAACTTATAGTAATAGTAATAGGTAAAGTTAATATGTGGATAACTAAATAAGTGGACTAAAAATACAAAATAATAACTGTTAATAATTTGTTAGTAAAAAAATTAATTATAAACATAATAACAATCAAAAAATTTTTAAAGTTGTTATCAACATTATATTAACAGTTTATTAACATGTAAATGTTGATTATTTACCTTTTATTTCATTTATAATATTTTCGATTTTTAGCTTTAGTTCAGCATTGTTTTTAATATCAGATGAAATTTTGTCGTATGCGTGTATAACTGTAGTGTGATCTCTACCACCAAATTCGTCGCCTATTTTTGGTAGAGATAAATCTGTTAACTCCCTACATAGATACATTGCAATTTGCCTTGGATAAGCTATTGATCTTGTTCTTTTTTTAGAGTCAAAATCTTCAACATTTATATTAAAGTTTTGAGCTACTATTTCTTTTATTAGCTTTACATTAATTTCTCTTGGTTTAGTATTAGAAATTATATCTTTTAAAGCTTCAGCAGCTAAATCAACTGTTACCTCTCTATTAGTCAAAGAAGAATAAGCTACAATTCTAATTAAGGCACCTTCAAGCTCTCTAATATTAGATTGTATTTTAGTTGCTATATAAAGCATTACATCATTTGGAACATGTATGTTTTCAACTTTTGCTTTTTTTCTTAATATAGCTATTCTAGTTTCTAAATCAGGTGGCTGTATGTCTGCAATTAAACCCCATTCGAATCTTGACCTTAATCTGTCTTCTAATGTAGGAATTTCTTTTGGCGGTCTATCACTAGATATAATAATTTGTTTATTAGCTTCATGAAGAGCATTGAATGTATGGAAAAATTCTTCCTGAGTTCTTTCTTTACCAGCTATAAACTGTATATCGTCTATAAGTAGTACATCAACGTTTCTGTATTTATTTCTAAATTCAACATTTCTATCATCTCTAATAGAGTTAATTAGTTCATTTGTGAACTTTTCTGATGAAACGTAAACTACTTTGGCTTTTGGATTTTGATTTAATATATAGTGACCTATAGCATGCATAAGATGAGTTTTACCTAGCCCAACCCCTCCATAAATAAAAAGAGGGTTGTATGCTTTAGCAGGAGCTTCAGCTACTGCTAAAGATGCTGCATGGGCAAATCTATTGCTATTACCAATGACAAACGTGTCGAAGGTATATTTAGGGTTTAATTGAGCTCTTGAAGTAGAAGTATCATTTACTTCATTTTGTACAGTTTGTCCAATATCGTTTATCTCTTCTCCTGGAATTATAAATTTAATATCGAAATCTTTATTAGTAGCTTGTTTAACGGCGTTTTTAATTAATGTTAGATATCTAGCTACTAATATACCTTTTGTAAATTCATTTGGAGCCCCCAATACTATTTGATTGTCATTTATAGCTAATGGTTCTATAGTTTTAAACCAAGTATTGAAGCTAACTTCTGTTAGTTCTGTTTTTATTAATCTCAGGGTATCATTCCAAATATCATCTAAATTCAAACTCATTTATATTCCTCCTATCCATATAGGATTATAGACATATTTGAAGGGAATAATACAAAATATACACAATTTTATCCACAGAAAAATAGAATAATGAATTAACATAAATGAATATTATTTATTCACAAGGAAAATATATAGATGTGGATAAGATGTAGAAAAATATATTATAAAAATTAAATAAAATATAACCTTTGAAGTTTGTCCACAAGATTTAAAAAAATTAATGTGGAATATAAATGCAGTATTTTTCTAATAAAAAAAATATAATCCACAAAATTAAAAGTTATACACAATTTTATCCACATGTTGTGTATAAAATTATTAACTGTTAATAAATAATCCACACATTTATATAATAATATCAAAAAAAATATTGATAATCAACAATATTGAAAAAGATATCCACAAGATTAACATAGATGTAGATTATTTATTAACATACGTAAATATATTAATTCCTTGACATGGAGATATAATATAGCTATAATCAATAGTAGTGTCTGCTTTTTTTGGATAAATACAATGCTTTATATAAAGGAAAGAAAGTTTAGTAGTTGTTGAAGGGGGTGTATCTGGATGAAAAGAACATATCAGCCAAAGAAGAGACAGAGAAAGAAAGAGCATGGGTTCAGAAAGAGAATGAGTACAAGATCAGGAAGAAATGTATTAAAGAGACGTAGAAGAAAGGGCAGAAAGAGGTTGACAGCATAAGGCCGCATATTAGTGGCCTTTTTATGTTAATTTCCAGGATATTTAAGGGGAATTACAATGGATAAGAAACTAAAGCTTAAAAACAGTAGAGAATTTAAAAGAGTATATAATCATGGAAATTCTTATGCCAATAAATATCTAGTAATTTTTTTTATTAAAAATAATTTAGGATATAATAGGGTTGGTTTTTCTGTTACCAAAAAGATAGGTAAAAGTGTAGTGAGAAATAGGATTAGAAGATTAATAAAAGAAGCTTACAGGTTGAATAGTGATAAATTGAAACAAGGATATGATTTGGTGTTTATACCTAGAAAAATAGCTGTAGGACGTGGATATAAGGAAATAGAAAGTGCAATGATACATTTATTTAGGAGAACCAAACTATTAAAATAATAAGGTGTATATATGAGAAAGTTAGTTGTACTTTTAATAAGAATGTATCAAAAATTTATTTCACCATTAAAACCTAGAACATGTAGATTTTACCCAACATGTTCTGAATATTCAATTAAAGCTATCGAAAAATACGGATTAATAAAAGGCGGATTGAAGAGTATAAAGAGAATTATTAGGTGTAATCCTCTTAACCCTGGAGGGTATGATCCGTTAGAATAAAGAGGGGGTTATTAAATGATAGATTTATTTGCTAGACCTTTAGGAGCTTTAGTTAAGGTTATATATAATTTTGTATATAGTTTAGGATTTGATGCTAAATTATTTTCTGCATATTCTATTGCTATTATAATAGCTACAATAATTTTAAGATTTATTTTATTACCTCTAACGTTAAAACAAATGAGGTCAATGAAAAAAATGCAGGAACTTCAACCTAAGATAAAGGAGTTACAGAATAAATATAAAAATGATCAGCAGACTCTAAATATCAAGACTATGGAATTATATAAGGAACATAATGTAAATCCTTTCAGTGGTTGTTTTCCTATATTAATTCAATTCCCTATAATTATTGGATTTTTTAGAGTATTACAAAATCCTGTAAATTATATATTTGGCAGTGAAGCGGTATATGAATCTATAAATAAAACGTTTTTATGGATTTCTAATTTAAATAATCCAGATCCTTGGATACTTCCTCTTTTAGCCGGTATTACAACATATTTTACTAGTAAAATGACAAATACAGCAGGAGGAAATGCACAGGCAGAGGCTACTCAAAAAACTATGACTATCATGTTTCCTTTTATGATATTCTTCTTTGCTAAAAATTTTCCAGCAGGTCTTACATTATACTGGGTTGTAGGTAATGTTTTTCAAATAGTACAACAGTACTTAATGAATAGATCTACAGGTAATGTTAAGGAGGAGTCAAATTAATATGAAGTCTATAGTTAAAACGGCTAAGACTATCGATGATGCTGTTAGAGAAGCTCTATTAGAGTTAGGTGCAGATAGAGATGATGTGCTTATTAAAGTTTTAGAAGAGCCTAGTAAAGGTTTTTTAGGTCTTATAGGAGGTAAAGACGCTAAAGTTGAGGTTACTGTTGTAAATGACCCAGTAGAAATTGCAGGAAACTTTTTAAAGATACTCTTCAAAAAAATGAAAATAAACGCTAGTACTAGTATTAGGAGAGAAGGAAAGAGTTTATTTATAAATATTGAAGATATAAGTGATAGAGATATGGGAATTTTGATAGGAAAAAGAGGAAAAACTTTAGACTCTGTACAATATCTTGTTAGTTTAATTGTAAATAAAGAAAGAGAGAACTATATTAGAGTTTTCTTAGATATTAATAATTATAGAAAGAAAAGAGAAGAAACTCTTATTAGGTTAGCTGAAAAAATGGCATTTAAAGTAAAGAGATTAAGAAGAGATATAAAGCTTGAGCCAATGAATCCTAATGAAAGAAGGATTATACATTCAACACTCCAAAACAATCCTTATGTAGAGACTTTTAGTGAAGGAGAAGAACCATTTAGAAGAGTAGTAATTAGTTACAAGAAAGAAACATCAAAAACCCAGTATTAATACTGGGTTTATGTTTTGTTTAAAAATTAATTTGGTATACTAATATTAGGTACTGGGTACTAGGTGCTTGGTACTAGCTTGGCTATTCGTTGTTCGCTTTTCGCTCTTCGAATGGCGAATGACGAAAAACGGAAGACGGTATTAAATATTAATCAAATGAGGTGAGTTAAAGTGTATTTTGATACAATTGCTGCTGTTGCTACAGCACCTGGAGAAGCAGGTATTGGGATTGTAAGAATTAGCGGGGAAAGGGCAGTTGAAATAGTAGATAAAATCTTTAGAGCTAAAAATAAAAGAAAATTAAGTGAATTTCAAGAAAGAAGATTAACATATGGATATATAGTAGAGCCTGATACTAATAAGAAAATAGATGAAGTATTAGCAGTATATATGAAAGGTCCTTATACCTATACGAAAGAAGACATTGTAGAAATAAATTGTCATGGTGGAATAATACCTGTGAGAAGAATTTTAGAGATAGTACTAGAAAATGGAGCTAGGCTTGCAGAACCTGGTGAATTTACAAAAAGAGCTTTTTTAAATGGTAGGATAGATTTATCACAAGCTGAGGCAGTAATTGATTTAATAAGAGCTAAAACAGATTCAAGTTTTGACGTGTCTTTTAATCAACTCGAAGGTGGATTATCAAAAGAAATAAGTGAAATTAGGGAAATTTTACTGAGAATGCTAGCAAATATAGAGGCTAATATAGATTTTCCAGAAGAAGATATAGAAACAATGACATACGAAGGATTACTTGATGAAGGAAAAAGTGTTTTAAAAAGAATAGAAAAGCTTTTAGACACAGTATATACAGGAAAAATATTAAGAGAAGGCTTAAAAACAATAATACTAGGTAAACCTAATGTCGGTAAATCTTCATTGATGAATGCAATACTTAGAGAAAATAGAGCTATTGTAACTGATATACCAGGTACTACTAGAGATATAATAGAAGAATATGTAAATATTAAAGGTATTCCTTTAAAGATAATAGATACTGCTGGTATAAGGGAAACAGAAGATATAGTTGAAAAAATAGGAGTGGAAAGAGCAAAAAGTTTATTAGAAGAAGCAGACTTAGTTATTGTACTTTTTGATGTATCTAAAGAATTAACAGAAGAAGATATGGAAATTGCTAGATTGGTTAAAGATAAGAAGGTAATAGTATTAATAAACAAGATAGATTTACCTCCAGTAGTAAGTAAAGAAGAAATACAGAATATTTTACCAGGTAAAAAGATAATAGAAACTTCAATAGTTAAAGGAGAAGGATTAGAAATATTAGAAGATTCTTTGAAAGAAATGTTTTTTGCAGGAGAAGTAAAAATAAAAGATAATACAATAGTTACAAATGCTAGACATAAGAGTTTATTAATCAAAGCTAAAAAGAATATTGAAGAAGCTATTGGATCTATTGAATTGGGTATGCCTATAGATTGTATAGAGGTTGATGTTAAAGATTGTTGGGAAAATTTAGGTCAAATAACAGGAGATACTGTTACAGAAGATATTATTGATAGGATATTTGAAGAATTCTGTATAGGCAAATAAGTTTATTCGTTTAAAAGGAGGAAACTTCTATGAAATATCAAGCTGGTGAATATGATATTATCGTTATCGGAGCAGGACATGCAGGATGTGAAGCTGCTCTTGCAGCTGCAAGAATGGGTATGAAAACTCTTTTACTTACAATAAATTTAGATTCTATAGCACTTATGCCATGTAATCCTGCAATAGGTGGTACAGGAAAAGGACATTTAGTACGAGAGATAGATGCTTTAGGTGGAGAAATGGGAAAAAATATTGATAAAACTTTTATTCAAAGTAGGATGTTAAATACATCAAAAGGTCCAGCAGTACATTCTTTAAGAGCACAAGCAGATAAAAAGAGGTATCAGTCTAGCATGAAGCAAGTTATAGAAGAACAGGAAAATTTAGATTTAAAACAGGCTGAAGTTATTGAAATTTTGGTAGAAGATAAAAGAGTTACGGGAGTAGTTACAAAGACTGGTGGTGTTTACTCAGGAAAAGCTGTTATTTTAGCTACAGGGACTTATCTTAAAGGTAGGATATTTATAGGAGAAGTAAATTTTGAAGGTGGCCCTAATGGACTTTTTCCTGCTAATTATTTATCAGAGTCATTGAAAAAACTAGGAATAAAATTAAGAAGATTTAAAACTGGAACACCTGCCAGAATACACAGAGACAGTATTGATTTTAGTAAAATGGAAATTCAACCTGGAGATGAAGAAATAGTACCTTTTTCTTTTTTAAATGAAAGAATTGAAAAAGATCAGGTACCATGTTGGCTTACTTATACAAATGAAGAGACTCATAAAGTTATATTAGATAATTTAAACAGGTCACCATTATATGCTGGAGAAATGGAAGGTGTTGGGCCTAGATATTGCCCTTCTATTGAAGATAAGATAGTTAGATTTTCTGATAAAAAAAGGCATCAGATATTTATAGAACCAGAAGGATTAGATACTTGTGAGATGTATGTACAGGGAATGTCTACTTCACTACCAGAAGAAGTACAGATTAAAATGCTTAGATCAGTACCTGGATTAGAAAACGTTGAGATAATGAGACCAGCTTATGCTATAGAATATGATTGTATAGATCCAACTCAGTTAAAAAGAACATTAGAATACAAAGGAATTGAGAATTTATATTTTGCTGGACAGATAAATGGAACATCAGGATATGAAGAGGCAGCGGCACAAGGTATTATTGCAGGAATAAATGCAGTTCTTAAATTAAGAGGTAAAGAGCCTTTTATTTTGGATAGGTCAGAAGCATATATAGGTGTATTAATAGATGATTTAGTAACTAAAGGGACAAATGAGCCCTATAGAATGATGACATCTAGAGCAGAATATAGATTAATTTTAAGGCAAGATAATGCAGATTTAAGATTAACTGAAAAAAGTTATAAAATAGGGCTAGCTGATGAAGAAAGATATAAAAAAGTAGTATATAAAAAACAGAGAATAGAAGAGGAAATAGAAAGATTAAAGAATGTTAAGATTACACCAACTAAGGAAATACAGGAATTTTTAACTTCAAAAAACAGTACACCATTAAAATCACCAACAACATTATATGATCTGATAAAAAGACCTGAACTATCATATGAAATTTTAGCAGAAATTGATAAAGATAGACCAAGTCTTTCAAGAGAAATAAGAATGCAGGTAGAAATTCAAATTAAATATCAAGGTTATATTAATAAGCAATTAAAACAAATTGACCAATTTAAAAAACTAGAAAACAAGAAATTACCTAAAGATATTGATTATAGTAAAATAGAAGGATTAAGGCTTGAAGCCAGACAAAAGTTAAATGACATAAGACCGGATTCAATTGGCCAAGCATCAAGAATTTCTGGAGTTTCTCCTGCTGATATTTCGGTTTTACTTATCTTTCTAGAACAACAAAGGAGATTAAAAACTAGGAGTGAAGATAATGAGTAATATTGATACTTTGATAGAAGGTAGTAGAGAATTAGGAATTTCATTAAAAACAGAAGAAATAGAAAAATTTCTTAAATTTAAGGAATTATTAAAAGAATGGAATAAGAAGATAAATCTAACAGCTATAGAGGATGATAGAGAAATAGATATAAAACATTTTCTAGATAGTTTGACATTATTAAAAACAGATTATATAAAAGATGATTATAGAATAATTGATATAGGTACAGGTGGTGGATTTCCAGGAATACCTCTTAAAATAGTTAAAAATGATATTGAGTTAGTTTTAATGGATAGTTTACAAAAGAGGATTAAATTTTTAGATTTAGTAATCAATGAACTTGGGTTAAATAATATAAAGGCTGTACATGGAAGAGCAGAGGATTTTGGACGAGATATAGAATATAGAGAAAAATTTGATATTGCTGTTTCGAGGGCTGTAGCTTCTTTAAATATTTTATCTGAATATTGTTTACCATTTGTAAAAGTAGGAGGCTATTTTATAGCTATGAAGGGACCAGATGTTGATATTGAATTAAAAGAGTCTGAAAAAGCAATAAAATTATTAGGAGGGAAAGTTTTAGATAAAATAAAAATAAAATTGCCATTAAGTGATATAGCTCATACTTTAATTATAATCGAGAAAATAAACAAAACTTTGACAAAATATCCTAGAAAAGCAGGTAAACCAAAGAAAAATCCGTTGTAAATTATAAATTATTAGAGAATTTTGTAGTACGAAAGTTTGATTTTTTTGATTTTTATGGAAGGAAGATATTTATTTTTAGAGAATAAATATTAATAGATTCTAGACTCGTCGCTTTTATATGTTATATGGAAGGTTTCTATGTATTATATAGAAAATGGGGACAAGTATTCGGGAGAGGAATGATGTTATGAGTAATCTAAAAGAAGAGATTATGTATATCCCTATAAATTGCATAAAACCCAACCCGTATCAACCTAGGAAAACTTTTAGTAAGAGGTCGTTAGAGGAGTTAAGCCAATCAATTAAAGCCTATGGTATAATACAGCCAATTAGCGTTAGAAAAATAAGTGATAATAGTTATGAACTAGTAGCAGGAGAGAGAAGATTAAGAGCGGCTGAATTAGTTAATTTAGAGAAAGTTCCTGCTATAGTTTTAGATATGAAGGATCAGGATTCGGCTGTTTTAGCTCTTATTGAAAATTTACAAAGAGAAGATTTAAATTTTTTAGAAGAAGCTGAGGGTTATTATAATTTAATTAATGACCATGGGTTTACACAGCAGGAGTTGGCAGAAAAAGTAGGAAAAAATCAGTCTACTATTGCTAATAAATTAAGAATTTTGAGACTACCAGATGAAGTAAAGAAAATGCTTATAGAGAATGGTTTAACAGAGAGACATGCCAGAGCACTTCTTAAGTTGCCAGATAAAGAACTACAAATTGAAGTATTGAATAAAGTTATTAAGAATGATTTAACTGTTAAGAAAACCGAAAAGCTTATTAAAGATATTCTTGAAGATATAACAAAAGAAAAAGAGCCTGAAACAAAACAAAATATCAAAAGTATAATTAATTTCAGAATATATTTGAATACTTTAAGAAATGCATATAATGCAATAAGAGAAAGTGGGATAGATGCAAAATATGAACAGAGAGATAAAGGAGATTTTATAGAAGTTGTAGTAAAGATACCGAAAAAGAAATAAGAAGAAGGTCATAATGACTTAGTATATTAGCTTTACATATAATTGGGGGAGTGGGATAAGCTAATGTACTGAGTCTTTTTTATTTTAGGTACTAGGTGCTAGGTACTGGGTACTTGGTATTAGAAATAGAGAATAAAAATCAGAGAATAGAGGACAGGAAATAGAGAACAGGGATAAGAAATGTAAAATTAAAAATGTAAAATGTAAAATGTAAAATTGATTCGTTATTTGATATTTGTCGTTCGTTATTCGTTAAATTAAAAGAGGAAAGGCGAAAAGTGGTATTAACTAATAACCATTGACAAAAAAAGAACAAAATCATAGATTTAAATCAACTACAATGTAGATTTCGCCTATATTTATAACGGAAATTATATTACTAATTATCTATCATTTAATAAAGTTTATAACGACTCTAACATGAAAATATGCTAGACAAAGTTTCAATTTAATTAATTTTATTATAAATTCCTATAAATTATAAAAAAATGTAGCAGGAATGTATATTGTTTAAGCGAAATATTTAGATATATGTGTAAAAGGGGAAGTGAGGTGAAGTAATGGCTAAAATAATAGCTGTATTTAATCAAAAAGGAGGAGTTGGTAAGACAACTACTAATGTAAATCTAACTGCATGTCTTGCTAGAAAGGGGAAAAAGATATTAGTTATAGATATTGACCCTCAGGGAAATACAACTAGTGGATTTGGCATAAATAAAAATGAGGTGGAAATTTCTATTTATGATTCTATAATTAATGGTGTAGATATAAGAAAAACAATAATAAATACAGAGGTAGAAAATTTATATTTAGTACCCTCTAATGTGGAATTAGCTGGTGCTGAGATAGAACTGACTAAAAGACCAGATAGGGAATTAGCTTTAAGAAATGTTATAAAAGATATTAGAAATGATTACGACTATATTTTTATAGACTGTCCTCCATCTTTAGGTTTGTTGACTATCAATTCTTTAGTGGCAGTTGATAGTGTTTTGATACCTATTCAATGTGAATATTATGCTTTAGAAGGTGTTAGTCAATTAATGGATACTATTAGATTAGTGAAAAAGAGTCTAAATCCTGATTTAGAAATAGAAGGCGTTGTTTTGAGTATGTTTGATGGTAGGACAAATTTATCAATACAAGTAGTAGATGAGGTTAAGAAATATTTTAAAGGGAAAGTATATACAACAATAATACCAAGGAATGTTAGATTAGCTGAAGCTCCAAGTCATGGTTTACCTATTATTGATTATGATCCTAAATCTAGAGGAGCAGAGGCTTATATGGAATTAGCTGAAGAATTTCTAGAATACGTAGAGGATGTGATTTAATGACAAAAAAGAGAAGAGGTTTAGGAAAAGGACTTGCAGCTTTAATACCAGATGAGCCTTTAAATAATATAGAAAATAATGATAAAGATAGAGTAATAAGTGTTGATGTGTCACTGATAAAGCCGAACAAAGAGCAGCCAAGACGTGAATTTACTTTAGATTCACTTAATGAACTAGCTGAATCATTAAAGGTACATGGTTTAATTCAGCCTGTTATTGTAAGAAAAATTGATGATGGATATGAACTTGTAGCTGGAGAAAGAAGATGGAGAGCTGCTAAAATAGCAGGACTTAAGGAGATACCTTGTATAGTAAGGGATTTTGAGAATAGAAAGTCTGCGGAAATTGCTTTGGTTGAGAATATCCAAAGAGAAGACCTAAATCCAATTGAAGAAGCAATAGCTTATAAAAGATTAATGGAGAAATATAAGCTTACACAAGAGGAGATATCGACTGTTGTAGGTAAAAGTAGACCTTATGTAGCTAATACATTGAGATTATTAAATTTAAGTCAAGAAGTAATTAGTTTTATTTTAGAAGGAAAATTAACTAGTGGTCATGGAAGAGCTTTATTACAAATAGATGATTCAAATATGCAAATTAAATTTGCTAAAGAAATAATAGAAAAAGGATTAAGTGTACGTGAAACTGAAAAATTAGTTAAAGAATTAAAAAATAAGGTAAAAGTAAAGAAAAATAATAAAAATGAATCAGAAAGAGACCCATTTACTTTAGAGATAGAAGAGCAATTAAGAAAAATTTTAGGAACTAAAGTACAGATAAGTAAAGGTAGAAAGAAAGGAAAAATAGAGATAGAATATTATAGTCAAGATGATTTAGATAGAATATTAGATATAATTTTAAACTCCTAATGTTTTACGTGAAACATTAGGAGTTATTGTTTTATGAGTATGTAGTTATTAGAGTCAATAGATGATAGTTGATAGTCATCAGTTGCATGTTAATGGTACTATTGTCTATCATTTTTCAATTAAAGAATAGCAAATATAAAACAACTAAAATAATTTGCAAATAATAACTATGACAAACAATAAATACCAGTAAATATATGTAAAGAATCTGATATAATTATGTTAGAGAAAAAAGTTTTTATTTTTATAATCCATAGGAAATTATATTTTTTATTAAATTGTGGATAATTTTGAATATAAT
>NZ_MDJR01000014.1 GCF_001730685.1 Caloranaerobacter ferrireducens
AGCAGGTGTTGTTACTGAAATTATTGAATAACAACAAAATCTTCGATTTAAATAAATTTAAATTAAAGAAGATTTTGTTGAAGTTTATTACGGAAATTATATTCTAAAAGGAATATAATTTTCTATAAATTATAAAAGGCTAGGTCCTTTGGGCCTAGTCTTTTTTAAAGAAAAGAACAAAATCTTCGATTTAAATAAATCAAGGAAGATTTTACACATATCCATAAACGGAAATTATATTTAAAATTATCCTTAATTTAATGAAGTATATAATTTCCTATGGATTATTAAAAAATATAAATATTTGATAAAGAGTATAAAAAGCTGTGTAAGGAAATAATATCAGTGGATATATTAAGTGATGTAATCAATTTCAAATAAAAGATTTTGATATTGACATAACTTACAAATTATGATAGTTTATATTAGTGATATAGTTTAACATTGGGTAGGTGTGCCCGAATAGAAGAAGTGATTCAATTCATATATATATTTACTGTGGACTAGGAGGTGTTGATAGTGAGAGTAAACATTACATTAGCTTGTACAGAATGCAAACAAAGAAATTACAGCACAACTAAGAATAAGAAAAACAATCCTGACAGAATTGAAATGAAGAAGTATTGCAAATTCTGTAAAACTCATACAATTCATAAAGAAACTAAGTAGTTCTAGCAGAAAATTTAGAGAAAGCTTATATTACTTAATTTTAGATATTAATCTACATTAATTTTTAAGTTCATAGTTTTCTATGAATTAAAAAATACAGGTAAGGGTGTGAAGTGGATGGCTGCTCAAACAAGTGCTGATAAAGGCGCTAAAAAAATTGGGGGATTTTTTAAAGGCGTTAAAGCTGAGTTAAAAAAAGTAAGTTGGCCTAACAAGAAACAGCTTGTTAACTATACAACTGTTGTTTTAGTTAGCTGTGCATTGATGGCTTTATTAGTTTGGCTTCTTGATACAACAGCACATCAATTATTAAAATTTATACTAGGTTAAATAAGGATAAAGGAGGGAAGGACCTTTTAATAGGTCCCCGAGGGTTATGACAGATAAGTCTGATAAAGCTAAATGGTATGTAGTTCATACTTATTCAGGTCATGAGAATAAAGTAAAAGCTAATATTGAGAAGCTAGTAGAAAATAGAGGTATGCAGGATGTAATACTAGAAGTGAGAGTACCTACTGAGGAGCATGTAGAAGTTAAAAATGGTAAGAAAAAAGTAAAAGAAAGAAAGATGTTCCCAGGGTATGTTATGATAAAAATGATAATGAATGATGAATCATGGTATTTAGTTAGAAATACGAGGGGAGTTACAGGGTTCGTTGGACCTGGTTCTAAGCCCGTTCCATTGACTGATGAGGAGATTAAGATGATGGGCGTACAAGAACCTTTACCACAGATAGGAATCAATGTTGGAGATACTATTAAAGTAATAGCAGGACCATTTGAGAATTTCATTGGGACTGTTGATAGTATAAATTTAGAGAGACGAAAATTAAAAGCATATATATCAATGTTTGGTAGAGAAACTTTAGTTGAACTTGATTTTGAACAAGTAGATACATTATAATCTAGTTTTAGATTGTTAATTAAGCTAAATAGCTTTGTAATAGATATTTAGTGTTAATGTGGGAGGGAATAACCCGCATAACCACAATTTAACAAGGAGGTGTAATAGTAATGGCAAAAAAAGTTATGGCTGTAGTTAAATTACAAATCCCAGCTGGTAAAGCAACTCCAGCCCCACCAGTAGGTACTGCATTAGGACCACATGGTGTTAACATCATGGGATTCTGTAAAGAGTTCAATGCAAAAACTGCTGATCAGGCTGGTATGATTATTCCAGTTGTGATTACAATTTACCAAGATAGATCATTTAGTTTTATAACAAAAACTCCTCCGGTAGCTGTATTGTTAAAGAAAGCATTAGGAATAGAAAAAGGCTCCGGAGAACCAAATAAAAATAAAGTTGCTAAGATATCAAAAGATAAGATAAGAGAAATTGCAGAAATCAAGATGCCAGACTTAAATACTGACAACATAG
Source organism: Caloranaerobacter ferrireducens (assembly GCF_001730685.1). Lineage (NCBI taxonomy): Bacteria > Bacillati > Bacillota > Tissierellia > Tissierellales > Thermohalobacteraceae > Caloranaerobacter > Caloranaerobacter ferrireducens. Next base: position 2,048 of record NZ_MDJR01000014.1, read on the forward strand.
AGTCAGCTATGAGCATGGTTGCTGGTACAGCAAGAAGTATGGGAATTGTTGTTGAAGAATAGTCGACAAGTGGGAGGTACTTGTTAGACCGTTAATACCACAAAGGAGGTTAGAATTATGCCAAAAAGAGGAAAAAAATATCAAGAAAGTTTAAAACTAATTGACAGACAAAAATTATATGATCCAGAAGAAGCAATTGAGCTTGTTCAAAAAACAGCTAAAGCTAAATTTGATGAAACAGTTGAATTATCAGTAAAATTGGGAGTAGACCCAAGACATGCTGATCAACAAGTTAGAGGAGCTGTTGTTTTACCACATGGTACTGGTAAAACAAGAAAAGTTTTAGTTTTTGCTAAGGGTGAAAAGGCTAAAGAAGCTGAAAATGCAGGAGCAGATTACGTAGGAGCTGAAGAATACATCAATAAGATTCAAAATGAAAACTGGTTTGATTTTGATGTTGTAGTTGCAACTCCTGACATGATGGGTATGGTAGGTAGACTTGGTAGAATATTAGGACCAAAAGGACTTATGCCAAATCCAAAGTCAGGTACAGTAACATTTGATGTTGCAAAAGCAGTTAAAGATATTAAAGCTGGTAAAGTTGAGTATAGAGTAGATAAAACTTCTATTGTTCATGTTCCAATTGGAAAAGTTTCTTTCGGTACAGAAAAATTATTAGAAAACTTCAAGACTGTTATGGAAGCTATTATTAAAGCTAAACCAGCTGCAGCAAAAGGAAGATATTTAAGAAGCGTTGCAGTTTCAAGTACAATGGGTCCAGGAATAAAAATAAATTCACAAAAATTAATGGACTAAAAAATAGTTGACAAGATATTATTTTATTGATAGAATTATATTGTTATGATGATATAGATAAGTTAATATTTTAACCGTAGACAGTAGGTACTCTTAGGAGTTTAAATTTGCCTACCGAGGTTGTTTTGAGTAATAGGAAACAATAGCCTCTCTGTGTCTACGGAGAGGCTTTAATTATGCCTAAGTTTCCGCAATAAGGAGGTGGACCTGGATGAGTACTAAGATTGAACAAAAAAAGCAGATAGTTCAAGAAATTAAAGACAAGATTGATAGAGCCCAAGCAGTTGTATTAGTTGACTATAGAGGGCTAAATGTTGAAGAAGTAAATGAATTAAGAAAGAAATACAGAGAAGCTGGAGTAGAATACAAAGTTTATAAAAATACTTTGATGAGATTTGCATTTAAAGATGCAGGTTTAGAAGAGTTCAACAACTACTTAACAGGACCTAACGCAATAGCTTTTAGTTATGATGATCCAGTTTCAGCTGCAAAAGTGACAAGTGAGTTTGCTAAAGAACACGATAAATTAGAAATCAAAGCAGGTGTAGTTGATGGAGAAGTTATTGATGTAAATAGAGTTAAAGAATTAGCAAACTTACCATCAAGAGAAGTATTAATAGCACAAGTACTTGGTGGCTTAAATGGTCCTATTACAGGATTTGCTAATGTTCTTCAAGGTACTATTAGAAAGCTAGTATATGCTTTAAATGCTATAAAAGAAAAACAAGAAGCTTAATTTAAAATTCAAAATGAAAAAAGAAAAAAATAATGGAGGGATAATAAATGGCAAGTGAAAAAGTGACTAAGTTAATTGAAGAAGTTAAAAGTTTAACTGTATTAGAATTATCAGAGTTAGTAAAAGCATTAGAAGAAGAATTTGGAGTAAGCGCACAAGCTCCAGTAGCTATGGCAGCTATGCCAATGGGTGGAGCAGCTCAAGCAGCTCAAGAAGAAAAAACTGAATTTGATGTAGTATTATCAAGCGCTGGAAGCCAAAAAATCAAAGTAATCAAAGTAGTTAGAGAGTTAACTGGATTAGGATTAAAAGAAGCTAAAGAATTAGTTGACAATGCTCCAAAGACATTAAAAGAAGGAGTATCAAAAGAAGAAGCTGAAGAATTAAAAGCTAAATTAGAAGAAGCAGGAGCTAGCGTAGAAATAAAATAGTAGACTAAAAATACTCCGGTAAATACCGGAGTATTTTTTCTATATAAAAATTCCCTTGACATCTACAAATCGTTATGATAGTATTATAAAATGCATTATAGTGGAGTTTTAGAAAGATAATTGAATAAATCCCGTTTTTTTTGGGAATATTATTACGGGTATGTCTTTTGTTGTTTACCAAAAAAAGTTAATAATAGGGCATGTTGCGCCTTTAGTTTTTAATAAGGGGTGAATAATTAATGGTACATCCTGTTTCAGTTGGCAAGAGAACCAGAATGAGTTATTCAAAAATTAATGAAGTTTTAGAATTACCGAATTTAATTGAAGTACAAAAGAAGTCCTATGAGTGGTTTTTAAAAGAGGGACTAAAAGAAGTTTTCGAGGATATTTCACCAATCGAAGACTATACAGGCAACTTGATTCTAGAGTTTGTAGATTATAATATTTCAGGAGAACCAAAATACGACGTAGAAGAATGTAAAGAAAGAGATGTTACATATGCAGCACCTTTAAAGGTTAAAGTTAGATTAATAAATAAGGAAACAGGAGAGGTTAAAGAGCAGGAAGTATTTATGGGAGATTTCCCTTTAATGACAGAAAAGGGAACTTTTATTATTAATGGTGCAGAGAGAGTTATAGTAAGCCAGTTAGTAAGATCACCAGGTGTTTATTATGGAGAGCAAATTGATAAAACAGGAAAAAGATTGTACTCAGCAACTGTAATCCCAAATAGAGGAGCATGGCTAGAGTACGAAAGTGATTCTAATGATATTGTATTTGTCAGGGTAGATAGAACGAGAAAAGTACCAGTTACTGTACTTATAAAAGCATTAGGATGCGGAACTAATGCAGATATAATAGAATTATTTGGTGAGAGTCTGCAGCTTGAGAAAACTTTGGAGAAGGATAATACAAAAACTCAGGATGAAGCACTTTTAGAAATTTATAAGAGATTAAGACCGGGTGAACCACCAAACGTAGAAAGTGCTAAGTCACTTTTGAATTCGCTATTTTTTGACCCAAGAAGATATGATTTTGCTAAAGTTGGTAGATATAAGATTAATAAAAAACTAGCATTAAGAGACAGAATTGTAAATTATAGAGCGGCTAATGATATAGTTGATGAAAATACAGGAGAAATTTTAGTTGAAAAGGGAGAAAAGATATCAAGACAAAAGGCTTTAGAAATCGAAAATGCCGGAATCAACTCTGTTGATGTTTTAACAGATGAAAATAAAGTAGTTAGAGTTATAGGAAACCATTTTGTTGATATAAAGGCTTTTGATCTTCCTTTCCCGATAGAAGATTTAAAAGTTAAGGAAAAAGTATATTATCCTGTAATGAAAGAACTTATTGAGAAATATGAAGACCCAGAGCAGTTAAAGGAAGCTATAAATGAGAATGTAAAAGAATTAAGTCCAAAACACATTATTATTCCTGACATAATAGCTACTATTAATTATGAATTCAATTTATTCTTTGGTATAGGCGAAACAGATGATATTGACCATTTAGGGAATAGAAGACTTCGTTCAGTTGGAGAGTTGTTGCAAAATCAATTCAGGATCGGTTTATCAAGAATGGAAAGAGTAGTCAGAGAAAGAATGACTATCCAAGATATTGATGTTGCAACACCACAACAGCTTATTAATATAAGACCTGTTGCAGCTGCAATAAAAGAGTTTTTTGGTAGCAGCCAGCTTTCTCAATTTATGGATCAGACAAATCCACTTTCAGAGTTAACTCATAAGAGAAGGATGTCCGCTTTAGGACCTGGTGGTCTTAGCAGAGATAGAGCAGGTTTCGAAGTAAGGGACGTTCATCATTCGCACTATGGTAGAATGTGTCCTATTGAGACACCAGAAGGTCCAAACATAGGTCTTATTACTTCTTTGGCAACTTATGCAAGAATTAATGAGTATGGCTTTATTGAGGCTCCATATAGAAAGATAGATAAAGAAAGAGGAGTAGTAACTGATGAAGTTGAATATTTAACTGCCGATGTTGAAGATAAGTATGTAATAGCACAGGCTAATGAACCTTTAGATGAAGAAGGTAGATTTATAAATAAAAGAGTAGTAGCAAGAGGTAAAAAAGGAGTAATAGACGTAGTACCTAGAGAAGAAGTAGATTATATGGACGTATCACCTAAGCAAATTGTATCTGTAGCTACTGCAATGATACCATTCTTAGAGAATGACGACGCAAACAGGGCGTTGATGGGTGCAAACATGCAACGACAAGCAGTGCCGTTAGTAAAGCCTGAGGCACCTATTGTAGGAACAGGTATGGAGCATAAGGCAGCTAAAGACTCTGGAGTAGCTGTTGTTGCTAAGAATGATGGTGTTGTTACAAAAGTTAGTGCAACTGAGATAGTAGTAAAAAGAGATTTAGATGGAATGTTTGACACTTATAAATTGTTGAAATTTAAACGTTCAAATCAAGGTACTTGTATAAATCAAAGACCAATAGTAAAAAAAGGCGAAAGAATAAAAAAAGGTGAAGTAATAGCAGATGGACCATCAACTGATTTAGGTGAGATTGCTTTAGGTAGAAACCTACTTATAGGTTTTATGACATGGGAAGGTTATAACTATGAGGACGCGATATTACTAAATGAAAAGTTAGTTAAAGAAGATATTTTAACTTCAATTCACATTGAAGAATATGAAGCAGAGGCTAGAGATACAAAATTAGGACCAGAAGAGATAACTAGAGATATTCCGAATGTTGGAGAAGATTCACTAAAAGATTTAGATGAAAGAGGTATAATAAGAATAGGTGCAGAAGTTGAAGCTGGCGATATATTAGTTGGAAAGGTAACACCTAAAGGAGAAACAGAACTTACTGCAGAAGAAAGATTGTTAAGAGCGATATTTGGTGAGAAGGCTAGAGAAGTAAGAGATACATCTTTAAGAGTACCACATGGTGAATCAGGAATAATAGTTGACGTTAAAGTATTTACAAGAGAAAATGGTGATGAATTACCACCAGGTGTAAATCAATTAGTAAGAGTATATATTGCTACAAAGCGTAAGATATCAGTAGGAGATAAGATGTGCGGTAGACACGGTAATAAGGGTGTTATTTCAAGAATATTACCAGAAGAAGATATGCCGTTTATGCCAGATGGTACTCCATTAGATGTTGTACTTAACCCGCTAGGAGTGCCTTCACGTATGAACATTGGTCAGGTACTTGAAGTTCATTTAGGTTTGGCGGCTAAAGCATTAGGTTGGCATGTTGCTACACCTGTATTTGATGGGGCAACTGAGGAAGATATAGAAGAAGCTTTAGAAAAAGCAGGATTACCACGTACAGGTAAGATTGTTTTAAGAGATGGTAGATCAGGAGAGCCATTCGATAATCCTGTTACAGTGGGATACATGTATATGCTTAAACTACATCACTTAGTTGATGATAAGATTCACGCAAGGTCAACAGGACCATATTCATTAGTTACACAACAACCTCTAGGTGGTAAGGCACAATTTGGAGGACAGAGATTTGGAGAGATGGAGGTTTGGGCACTAGAAGCGTACGGTGCAGCTCATACACTTCAAGAAATATTAACAGTAAAATCTGATGATGTAGTTGGACGTGTTAAAACTTATGAAGCAATAGTTAAAGGTGAGAACATACCAGAACCTGGTGTGCCAGAATCCTTCAAAGTATTAATAAAAGAGCTACAAAGTTTAGCATTAGATGTTAAAGTGTTATCAGATGAAGATGATGAAATTGAGATTAAGGAATCTATAGATGATGAAGTGAGTGATATTAATTTAAGCTTAGATTCAACTGAAGTTTATGTTGAAGAAAAAAGTGAAGAGAAGTAATTGAAGTTAATATAGATAAAACCCATTTTTAGATAGAAGGGAGAGAGGCCTCCTTGTTCGAATTAAATAATTTCGATTCAATAAAAATTAGCTTAGCTTCTCCAGAAAAAATAAGACAGTGGTCTAGGGGTGAAGTAAAAAAACCTGAGACTATAAATTACAGAACTCTAAAGCCAGAAAAAGAAGGGCTTTTCTGTGAAAAGATATTCGGTCCTACTAAAGATTGGGAATGTCACTGTGGTAAATATAAACGTGTAAGATATAAAGGTGTAATATGTGATAGATGTGGTGTTGAAGTAACAAAGTCTAAAGTAAGAAGGGAGAGAATGGGGCACATAGAATTAGCTGCTCCTGTATCCCATATTTGGTATTTTAAAGGTATTCCTAGTAGGATGGGATTAATTCTTGATATGTCACCTAGAGCTTTAGAGAAAGTCTTATACTTTGCTTCTTATGTTGTTATAGATCCAGGTGATACTCCACTGTCAGAGAAGCAGTTACTTAGTGAAAAAGAATATAGAGAAGCTTTAGAGAAGTATGGTAATAAGTTTAAGGCGGGAATGGGTGCCGAATCTATAAAAGAGCTATTAAAGAAGATTGACTTAGATAAGGAAGCAATGGAGCTAAGAAAAGAACTAAAAGAAAGCTCTGGTCAGAAGAAAATTAGAATAATTAGAAGACTTGAAGTTATTGAGGCATTTAGACAGTCAGGAAATAAACCTGAATGGATGATATTAGATGTAATACCTGTTATACCACCTGATTTAAGACCTATGGTTCAGCTTGATGGTGGTAGGTTTGCAACTTCAGACTTAAATGACTTATATAGAAGGGTAATAAATAGAAATAACAGACTTAAGAGACTATTAGATCTTGGAGCACCAGATATTATAGTAAGAAATGAAAAGAGGATGCTTCAAGAAGCTGTAGATGCATTAATTGATAATGGTAGAAGAGGTAGACCAGTAACTGGACCTGGAAACAGACCTCTAAAATCACTATCCGATATGTTAAAAGGAAAGCAAGGTAGATTTAGACAAAACTTACTTGGTAAGAGGGTTGACTATTCAGGTCGTTCAGTTATTGTAGTTGGTCCAGAGCTTAAGTTCTATCAATGTGGTCTTCCAAAGCAAATGGCTTTAGAATTATTTAAACCATTTGTTATGAGGAAATTAGTTGAAGAAGGCCATGCACATAATATTAAAAGTGCAAAGAGAATGGTAGAGAGAGTTAAACCAGTCGTTTGGGATGTACTAGAGTCAGTTATAAAAGAACATCCTGTACTGTTAAACCGTGCTCCAACACTTCATAGATTAGGTATTCAAGCTTTTGAACCTGTGCTTGTTGAAGGTAAGGCTATCAAGCTGCATCCACTAGTATGTACTGCATATAATGCTGACTTCGATGGAGACCAAATGGCGGTACACGTACCATTGTCAGCTGAAGCACAGGCTGAGTCTAGATATTTGATGATGTCAATTAATAATATTTTGGCTCCTAAAGATGGTAGACCTATTACAACTCCAACTCAGGACATGGTTCTTGGTAGTTATTATTTAACTATCGAGATTCCTGGAGAAAAAGGAGAAGGAATGGTATTTAAAGATTATGAAGAAATGTTGATGGCATATCAAAATGGAGTAGTTGGTTTGCATGCTAAAGTAAAAGTACGTAGAAAGTTAGATGAAAATGATAGAGGCAAATTAGTTGAGAGTACAGTAGGTAGATTCATATTTAATGAACACATTCCACAAGATTTAGGTTTTGTTGATAGGTCAAAAGATAAATATTCATTAGAAATAGATACTTTAGTAGATAAGAAAATGCTAGGGAAAATTATTGATAGATGCTTTAGAAAGCATGGTAATACAATAACATCAATTGTATTAGACCATATTAAAGAAATGGGATTCCATTTCTCAACAGTTGGAGCTATTACAATTAGTGTAAGTGATATAATCGTACCTGAAGAAAAAGAAAAATTATTGTCTGAAGCTGAAGAGCTTGTAGATAAGTATGAAAAAGCATATAGAAGAGGATTGGCTTCAGATGAAGAAAGATATGAAAAGGTAATTGAAGTTTGGAATAGAACTACAGAAAAAGTAACTGAAGCATTAATGAATAACTTAGATAGATTAAATAGTTTATTCATAATGTCCCATTCAGGAGCGAGAGGTAGTAAGAACCAGATAAGACAGCTAGCAGGTATGAGGGGACTTATGGCAAATGCTTCAGGTAGAACCGTTGAAGTTCCTATTAAATCAAACTTCAGAGAAGGTTTATCAGTTCTTGAATTCTTTATTTCAACACACGGTTCTAGAAAAGGTCTTGCAGACACAGCATTAAGAACAGCAGACTCAGGATACCTAACTAGAAGGCTAGTAGACGTAAGTCAAGATGTAATAGTAAGAGAAGATGACTGTGGAACAGATCAAGGTATAGTAGTATCAGCGTTCAAAGATGGAAACGAAGTAATTGAAGAACTATGGGATAGAATTGTGGGTAGGTTTGCAATTGAAGATATTATACATCCTGAAACAAATGAGGTTATTGTTAAAGCTGGAGAACTTATCGATGAGAATATGGCAGATAGAATAGTTGAAGCCGGAATAGAAAAAGTTAAAGTAAGGTCTGTATTAACATGTAAGACTAGACATGGTGTATGTGCTAAATGTTACGGTAGAAACCTTGCAACTGGTGAGTTAGTAAATGTAGGAGAAGCAGTAGGAATTATTGCAGCACAATCAATTGGTGAGCCAGGTACACAGCTTACAATGCGTACTTTCCATACTGGTGGAGTTGCTGGTGCCGATATTACACAAGGTTTACCAAGGGTAGAAGAGTTATTTGAAGCTAGAAAACCTAAAGGGCTTGCGATAATATCAGAAGTTTCAGGTGTTGTTTCAATAAATCAAACAAGAAAGAAAAAAGAAGTAATAGTAACTACTGAAGGTGGAGAGTCAAAAGTTTACACTATTCCTTATGGTTCAAGAATAAAAGTAAAACAAGGAGACTACATTGAAGCAGGGGATGAAATTACTGAAGGTTCAGTTAACCCACATGATATATTAAAGATAAAAGGTGTAGTTGGAGTACAAACATATTTAGTAAAGGAAGTACAAAGAGTTTACAGAATGCAAGGTGTTGATATCAACGATAAACATATTGAAATAATTGTTAGACAGATGCTAAATAAAGTGAAAGTAGAAGATGCTGGAGATACTAATTTACTACCAGGAGGTCTTGTAAATATATTTGAGTTTGAAGACGAAAACAAACGAATTGTAGAACTTGGAGGAAGACCTGCTGTTGCAAGAAGAGTACTTCTAGGTATTACAAAAGCTTCATTAGCTACAGAATCTTTCTTATCAGCAGCTTCTTTCCAAGAAACAACTAGAGTATTGACTGAAGCAGCTATTAAAGGTAAGAAAGATAATCTAATTGGTTTAAAAGAAAATGTTATAATTGGTAAATTGATACCAGCTGGAACAGGAATGAGAAGATATAAAAGCATAGCAATAAACAAGAAAGTTGATGAAGGAGAAGAAGAATCTAATACATTATAAATTGTTGACAGTAATCTTAACAGGTGTTAAAATATATTAGTGTGTCAAATTATATAGTTGACTTTTTGAATATCTAGGAAGATTATACGGCGTATGCCGTATAGTCTTCCAGATATTTTAAAAAGGAGGAGACTATGATGTTATCAATTTTAAAAGATGCTAAAAAGGTTGTAGGTACAAAGCAGGCTAGAAGAGCAGTTATTAATGACAAGGCTAAAATAGTGTTTGTAGCTAAAGATGCTGATCGTCACGTTGTTGACGATTTGATTAAAATGTGTGAAGAAAAGTCTATTGAAATAGTATATGTAGATAGTATGAAAGAATTAGGAAGTGCCTGCGGAATTGAGTTAAAGGCAGCTTCAGCTGCGATACTAAAAGAATAATGTAACAATTTGGAAGGAGGTGCCTGTATGCCAACAATAAACCAATTAGTAAGAAATGGAAGAAAGAAAGTTACAAAAAAATCAAAGGCTCCACACTTACAAGTAGGATTCAACTCATTAAAAAAGAGACCTATTAACATGAGTTCACCACAAAAAAGAGGAGTTTGTACTGCAGTAAAAACTGTAACTCCTAAGAAGCCTAACTCAGCGTTAAGAAAGATTGCAAGGGTAAGGCTTACTAATGGTTACGAAGTTACTGCATATATTCCAGGTATTGGACACAACCTACAAGAGCACAGTGTTGTTCTTATAAGAGGTGGTAGGGTAAAAGACTTACCTGGTGTTAGATATCATATAATCAGAGGAACTTTAGATGCAGCTGGTGTGGAGAACAGAAAACAAGGTAGATCAAAATACGGTACTAAGAGACCTAAGAAGTAGATTGTCGAATATGTGCTAAAATGCAGAGACCTTAACTCTTTATAGGGTTAAGCGTCCCTTTTATATAGAGGCATTTTTGAGCACTACGGCAATTTTCTGTTGTCGAGTACCTATGAATTAAATTTAATTGTTAAGGAGGGAAGTACAGTGCCAAGAAGAGGACGTGTACCAAAGAGAGAAGTTATGGAAGATCCAATTTATAAAGATAAGGTAGTTACTAAACTTATAAATCAAGTTATGTTAGATGGTAAAAAAGGAGTTGCTCAAAGAATAGTTTATGGAGCATTCGATTACATTAGAGAAAAAACTGGCCAAGATCCATTAGAAGTTTTCAGAAAAGCTTTGGAAAATGTTATGCCTTTACTAGAAGTTAAAGCAAGACGTGTTGGTGGTGCTACTTACCAAGTTCCAGTAGAGGTTAAACCTGATAGAAGACAAACATTAGGTATTAGATGGTTAGTTAACTATTCAAGACAGCGTGGAGAAAGAACAATGAAAGAAAGATTAGCTAAAGAGATTATGGACGCTGCTAATAATGTAGGTGCAAGTGTTAAGAAAAGAGAAGATACTCATAAGATGGCAGAAGCTAATAAGGCATTCGCACACTATAGATGGTAATTTGAATAAAATGTGTTTAAGATTAGCGATTTAGGAAAGTATAATGATTAGAGCAGATTATGCAGCAGAAAGGAGGAGTACTGTGGCTAGGCAAATTCCAATCGAGAAAACACGTAATATTGGAATAATGGCACATATAGATGCTGGTAAAACTACTACTACAGAGAGAATTTTGTTCTACACAGGTAGAATTCATAAAATAGGTGAAACACATGAAGGTGCTTCACAGATGGACTGGATGGAGCAGGAGCAGGAGAGAGGGATTACAATAACTTCTGCTGCTACAACATGCTTTTGGAGAGATCACAGAATTAACATCATAGATACACCTGGACACGTGGATTTTACTGTTGAGGTTGAAAGATCACTTCGTGTATTAGATGGTGCTGTTGCAGTTTTCTGTGCTAAAGGTGGAGTTGAGCCTCAATCAGAAACTGTATGGCGTCAAGCGGACAAATATAACGTACCTCGTATAGCTTTTGTAAATAAGATGGATATAATGGGAGCTGACTTCTATAGAGCTGTTGAAATGATGAAGGATAGATTAGGTGCTAATGCAGTACCAATCCAGCTTCCAATAGGTAAAGAAGATACTTTTGTTGGTATAGTAGACCTTGTAAACATGAACGCAAGAATCTACAAAGATGATTTAGGAAAAGAAATAGAAATTACAGATATTCCAGATGAAATAAGAGATTTGGCTGAAGAATACAGAGAAAAATTATTAGAAGCTATAGCAGAACAAGATGAAGAATTAATGATGAAATATCTTGAAGGTGAAGAATTAACTACTGAAGAAATAATCAGTGCTATAAGAAAAGCAACTATAAATGTTGAGATAGTTCCTGTACTTTGTGGTTCTGCTTACAAAAATAAAGGTGTACAAATGTTGTTAGATGCGGTTGTTGATTATTTACCATCACCAATAGACTTGCCAGCAGTTAAAGGTATGAAACCTAACAGTGATGAAGAAATAGAAAGAAAGGCTTCAGATGATGAGCCATTCTCAGCTTTAGCTTTCAAGATAATGGCTGACCCATATGTTGGTAAGTTGGCGTTCTTCAGAGTTTATTCTGGAGTACTTAGATCAGGTTCATATGTACTAAATTCAACTAAAGGTAAGAAAGAAAGAATAGGCCGTATCTTACAAATGCACGCAAATAAGAGAGAAGAAATAACTGAGGTTTATGCTGGAGATATAGCTGCAGCAGTTGGTTTAAAATCAACAATTACTGGGGATACTTTATGTGATGAAAATGCTCCAATAGTATTAGAGTCAATGGAATTCCCAGAGCCTGTTATTTCTGTTGCTATAGAACCAAAAACTAAAGCTGGTCAAGAAAAAATGGCTATAGCTTTAGCAAAATTAGCAGAAGAAGACCCAACATTCAGAACATATACAGACCAAGAAACAGGTCAAACTATAATTTCAGGTATGGGTGAGTTACACTTAGAGATTATAGTAGATAGACTTTTAAGAGAGTTCAAAGTTGAAGCTAATGTAGGTAAACCACAAGTTGCTTACAAAGAAACAATTACTAAAGCTGTTGATGTAGAAGGTAAGTTTGTAAGACAGTCTGGTGGACGTGGACAGTACGGACACGTTAAGATTAAGATGGAACCAAAAGAAAGAGGAACAGGTTACGAGTTTGTTAACCAAATTGTTGGTGGTGTTATACCAAAAGAATACATCCCAGCAGTTGATGCAGGTATTCAAGAAGCTATGTTAAATGGTATTCTTGGTGGATATCCTGTATTAGACGTTAAAGTTACATTATATGATGGTTCATACCACGAAGTAGACTCTTCAGAAATGGCTTTCAAGATTGCAGGTTCAATGGCATTCAAAGAAGGTATGAAGAAAGGAAATCCTGTACTTCTTGAACCAATAATGAAAGTTGAAGTTGTAGTACCTGAAGAGTACATGGGAGATGTAATGGGAGACATTAACTCAAGAAGAGGTAGAGTTGAAGGTATGGAATCAAGAAGTGGAGCACAAGTAATTAGAGGTTATGTTCCACTAGCTGAAATGTTTGGTTATGCAACAGACTTACGTTCTAAAACACAAGGACGTGGAACTTACACTATGCAATTCAGCCATTACGAACCAGCTCCAAACAGTGTTGCGGAGAAGGTTTTAGGAAATAAATAATACGATAGTAAAATATTAAAAAATTATAAAGGAGGAAGAGAAATGGCAAAGGCAAAA
>NZ_MDJR01000015.1 GCF_001730685.1 Caloranaerobacter ferrireducens
TCATCTCCATTTTTTCTAGTATTGATATTTGCTCTTTAATCTTTACTATCGCTTTTTCATATGATTTTTTATTTACTAGATATTCAATGTAGTAATCTAATCCTTTGACTATGTAATCTTTAAGTTTTCTTTCTATACTAAACTCTATGGCACTTTCTAACTGCTTAAGGGCTTTTTCTTCTTCTCCAATTTTTAAATAATACTTATATAACTCAAATAGTGTTGTCGGTAATTCATCTAAATTCATCTCTTCTTTTATCTGTTTTGCTTCCATTAAATGTTTATATGCTTTTTCGTATTCTCCTGATTCTAAATATATACACCCAAAGTTGTTTTCTATAAATGCTTTTGTTTTTTTATCTTCTTGTTTTTTAAGTAGTTTGTTTGCTTTTTTTAAAACTTCTTCTGCTTTGGCATATTCTTCATTAAGGATAAGTGTTGATGCATATTTAAGTAAGCTTTGAGCATATCTTTTTGCATCCTTTAGCTGATTATCTATTCTTAAGACTTCTTCTGCATACTTTTTAGCATTTTTCTTATCCTTTAATATGTGATAACATGTTGAGATATTGTATAGTATGTTACTTTCTAATTCTAAATTTTTAATAGGTAACTGACTGTAAAATGTATAAGCTTGTCTATATTTGTTTAATGCTATTTCATATAGACCTTTTAGCGTATATATATTACCTTCTTTAATTATTGCTTCTATTACTTTTTCTATATTGCTTATCTTAGAATAGTAGTAAAAACTTTTTTGTATGTTACTTAAAGCATCATCATATAACTTTACATTGATATATGCTTTAGCCATTAGTAAATTATTTTCTGCTAGAATTTCTGTTAAATCATACTTCTGTGCATACTTATCAATTTTTTTATACATTTTTTCTGCATCAGATATATTGTTTAAATTCACATGTACTTTCATTTCTTCTAACCATAATCTGCAGTATCTTTTTACTTGGTCTTTTTCTGTTGCTAAAAGATATTCTAAATCTACATCTAATCTTTGAGCTAGATATTTTAATAATTCGATACTTGGACTTGCTTTACCATTTTCAATATAACTTAGCTGTGCCTTTGAAACATAGTCTCCTCCTAGTTCTCTTAATGACATGTTTTTCTCTTTTCTTAACTTTCTTATCTTTTCTCCTAATGTTAGTATTTGCATACTCATCTCTCCTGTTCACACTTAGTTCTGTTTATTGACTAATTTATTTAACTTTATTGTAATATTATTTCTATTATTTGTCAATAATGTTTATTTAGTACTTTTGTACTATTGTTTGTTATTTAAGTTTTTAAGATTTAAACTTGAAATATCTAAAAAGGCTTAGTTGATTTAGTCAACTAAGCCTTTTCTTTTTAAGATTCAATTGTTTCTTCAATACTCTTAGATTTCTTAATAGCTTTGTACGCTTCTATAATCATCCATATTTCAAGTACCATTATAATAATACCTATTACAAATAACAACCAATCTGATTTACTTGCATATTTTATAATATTATATACCATACCCCAACCTGTCATTAGTATCATGAAGATCATTGGGATTAATGTATATACAATTGGTTTCTTTTTCTTAGCTAGATATACTGTTATAACCAATAGTGCTAATCCTGCCAATAATTGGTTTGTAGCACCAAATAATGGCCATAATATCATTGCGCCTGCTCCACCTGGTTTTGCTAATGCCAATAGTAAAGCAGTAATTACTGCAAATAGTGTTGCACCTGTTTTATTCGCGATTGGCTTGATATTCCACCCCTCTGCTAACTCACTAACAACATATCTTTGTATCCTTGTAGCTGTATCTAGAGTAGTTGCAGCAAAACTCACAATAAATACTGCAAGTATAGTTTTAGCAAATTCACCGCCAATACCTATATGTGAAATAAAGTTAGCACCACCATCAACAAAAGCTCCTAACTTAGCTCCTAGTCCACTTGCACTAGCCCAGTCAGCATATCTTTGTGTCCATGCTGCTGCATCTCCTAACCCTGCTGTACAAGCTATAATAACTAACATTGCAAGTGCACCTTCAAGTAGCATACCGCCATATCCTATTGTCAAAGAATCTTCTTCTTCATTTAGCTGCTTTGAAGAAGTACCAGAAGATACTAAACTGTGGAATCCTGAAATAGCACCACATGCTATAGTAATAAATAAGAATGGTAATATAGGAGGTGCACCTTTAACAGCTGTATTTATAGCTGGAGCTGATATTGTAGGATGTGCAAATACTAATCCTATTAATAATAGAGCCATAGCTACTAATAACTCATGTGAGTTAATATAGTCTCTTGGTTGTAGTAAAGTTTGTACTGGTAGTATTGATGCAATAAATGCATAGATAAGTAATATGAAAACCCAAACTAAAATCTCTTGTAGTCCAAAAATTTCAGGAATATGGAAATCATTTATATAAACTGCGCCTATCCAAATTGTGAAGTACATTAAGATTATTGCAATAATTGACAGCCATTTTACATTCATATTCTTCTTATAAACTAGATAGCCCATAAGTAATGCAATTGGAATCTCCATCCAAACTGGGAATACAGAAGCTGGATACATTATAAATAACTTACCTATAATCATAGCAAAAATGGCAATTACTATTAACAACAAGAAGAATATTACTAATAGGAATAGAACTCTTGAAGTTGGACTAACAATATCCTTAGTTACATCTCCTAAAGATTTACCTTTCTTTCTTGATGATATAACTAGTGCTCCGAAATCATGTACTGCACCCATGAAAATTGAACCTATAAATACCCACAACACTGCAGGTACCCAACCCCAAATTACACCAATTGCTGGACCTACTATAGGACCAGTACCTGCTATAGATGTAAAGTGGTGACCAAATAGAATACTTTTTCTTGTTGGTACATAATCTACACCATCATTGATAATATGGGATGGTGTTTTATTTTTGTTACTTAATTCAAACAATTTTCTACCCAAAAACTTACCATAAGTCTTATAAGCAACGATAAAACCAAAATAAGTCAATACTGCTAGTAATAACGAGTTCACTTTTTCCCCTCCCCTTTTAATTTTTAATAATAATTTTGAAACTGCTTAGATTTCTTGCCTAATTATATACTTTTCACCTCCTTTCAAACTTTTCAAAGTTGTATACAATATTCATCATTTAATGCAAAACATCCCTCTATTTCTATTTTATTTTTATTTTGTATTTATTATACTCCTTTTAACCTAAAGAATAAAGAAAAAAAGCATGTCATTTTCCTACAGAAAATGACATGCTTTTTAAAATAATATTACTAATACACCTTGTATGATTCCTATTAAAAATCCTAAAATACCTCCTAAAATCTCTATATGCTTAAGTTCTCGTTTAGCAATAGAAATGATTATACTTTCTATCTTTTCTAATTCAAAAGAGTTAATTTTTTCTTCTATCATTTCTGAAAGCTTAACTTCATTTGTTGCCTTATGAACCATTTTTTCAATTAAATCTTTTAATATTCTTTCTCCTTCAGAATCAACCATTTCATTTACATAACCAAAAATCATATTCTTAAAAGCACTCGGTATTATTGAAGGTAATTTCTCATCAATAACTTCATTAATTTTTCTCTTAATAATAAATATAATATTTGAAAGATTTTCTTGTTCAATCACCTTATCAATAATTTCATTAATTGAAACAAGTTCATCTTCTACCACTTGTCCAATACTTTTAGCCATCTCTTGCTTTCTTTTTGGAATCAATCCCTGTATTTTTACATTTATAATAGGTATTGTAACAGGGTTTAGTGGTCTAAATATCAGTTTAATAGCAATTATGTTAGTTATCCAACCTATCATAGCTCCAATTACTGCTAAAGTCAGTATCTTAATAATTACCATATTATCACCTCATATAATCGTCATTGGTTATTCATCATTCGCTATTCGTCAAATTTAATAGTTGATAGACAAAAATAAATATCAACCAATATCTGATTATAACATAATTTTTCTTTTCTTAAAATAGTATTAACTTTAAATCAAAAGCAAAAAAACTCCCAAGCAAATTTCCTTGGAAGTATTATTTTTCCTTCTCAATTTTTATTTTATTATCCTTTTCTTTTAGACATAATCTACATCCAGGACAAACTGATACCTTATTCTGAAAAACACTTTTTATTACTTTTATTATTTCCCTATCTTGGATGCTTTTTTCTGTATGAATTATTATCTTCTTTGGTGCAATAGTTATTAATGAACTGATAAGTAAATCATCATAATTCATTTCACTTTCTGAAATTTCTTCTGCAAGTTCCTGAAAAATATCATTATCAATTAAATTCATTTTTTTATCGAATAATTGATAAGTTCCATCACTCTTAAATATTATATTAACTAGGTCAACTTTAGACTCTTGTAATTCAACAAAATACTGTAACACCCGAATAAACTCCCTATATTCCTTTTCAACAAAGAAATCCTCTATATTTTTCTCTAAAGCCTCCTCAATTAATTCTGTAAAGAATTTAAGTCTAAAACTTATTAAACCATCTATTATCAACATATCATTTTCTTCTAAAAAATCCATTACAGTTTTTAATATTTTTGCCTTTTTACTTATCTGAGGCATTATACCTTCTTGAAGTACATACTCATTTCTGTTAAGGTAATCAATAACTCTAGATTTTATTATTTTCTTATCTTCTGAATCTAAATAATAACATTTCTCATATATTAACCTATCTATTATCTTTTCTTGATAAACGTCAATTACAATGTCTGTTATTGCCTCTGCAATATAATAGTTGAAAATATTTTTTATATTTTTATATTTGACACATTTTTCATCTCTAATAAAATATATCACAAAATTTATATCACCTATTTTTTCTATCTCTTTATCTATATGAATTTTTTCTCTTTCGAAAAAATATAATTGCTTATTTAATATTTCAATTATTTTCTCTAAATTCTCTTTAAATCCTATAATTAGCAAATTCAAAAATGTCACTCCTTTCTGATGTACTAGTAGTATATGTTTTTAATATTGCTATATTCATTTTTCACGATTACATTAATTGTATACTAAAGGAATAATTGAACCTATATCTATTATTTTTTTATTATTGAGTATAACTGGTTTTTTTCCGTATTTTTTCAAAAAAACATTAATATCCAAAAAGTTTGGATGATGTTGATATTCTCCTGTAAATGCTAACTGTATATCACTAATAAATCCTGTTGCACCACCTATAAATCCATAATCTAAACCTGGCAAATCAATATATCCACTATTTATAAACAATGTATCAATAAAATATTTCTTACACTCTTTATATATTGAAGGATCAGAAGTTATTATTGCATTATCTGATACTATACAAGTTGAACATTTAGAATATCCCTGTTTTACATTTATAAATTCTATACCCAATTTTTCTAAATAATATTTAAGTTTTTCATCTGTATACTTGTAATTATGTATAGCGTAACGAGAAACTCTTGCTACATTATATGCAATGTTTTCAGGATAGTTTCTCTTAAGTTTTCTCTCACCTTTAATCAATTTAAAAGATGTATTTTTAAACATATCTTTGTAATAGTCGTAAACATTTGGAGCAATAATAAGAGTCTGATAATCTATTGGATGTATTACTATATCAGGATGATATGATATAGCATCATATAATTCTTCACATTTAACAGTTTTAATCACACGAATATCAAGTTTGGTTAATGTATTTATTATATTTTCATGCACTCTGCCATCTATAATAACTGCTTTTGCTTTACGAATAGGTATAAATGGGTTTTTAGCCATTATAACCCTCCATTTTCTCAAAATTATTATTTATATTCCATTAACTATTAACTTTTCTCATTCGCCTTATATAAGGATATCATTTTATCTAAAAAAAATATACCTTTATCCAAAAAAATAGTGGAACAAAGAATTATCTTCGTTCCACTATCTTTGAACAAAGCCCATAAACAACATGTCTATAACTTGTTCAGCATCAATATTTTCTTGTGACACTTTATCGAAAAATATTTTCTTACTATAATATTGATTTACAGTACCTAATAAACTTAAAGTAGCCAAGTCTGCATCTAGGTTTTCTCTTAATTCTCCGTCCTCTATTCCCATTTCTATAATTTCCTTTACTAAAGTAAATATCTCCATCTTTCCTCGCATAAGCCAACGTTTCATATCAATTGATAAGATTTGAGGTTGAGTAATTATTATTTGAGTCATATCAACGTGATTTGCCAGAAACATCCCATGATGTTCTGCAAAAGCTATAAGTTTTTCCTTAACTGTATTTTTTTTAAAAATAGCTTTTCTAGCCTTTTCAATATATTTTTCGATACTACATTTTATCATCTCTTGAAAAAGGTCTTTTTTACTTTCAAAGTATTCATATATAGTTCCTTTTCCTACACCTGCTTCTTTTGCTATATCTTCCATTTTAGCCTTATGAAAACCTTTTTCAAAAAAAACTTTTATAGCAGCATCAAGAATATCATTTTTTTTATTATTTCTAGTCGGCATCACACTAACTCCCCTCTACATTAAAATAACAACTAAATTCTTTTTTTTATATAACTTCTTATACGATTTGCAGCATCATCTACCAAAGTATAAACAACAGGAATAAACACTAAAGTCAAAAATGTCGAAAGTAAAAGACCTCCAATTACTACTGTTGCTAAAGGAGCTTCAAGTTCAGACCCCTCTCCTATACCTAATGCCAATGGTATAAGACCAAGTACTGTTGTCAATGTAGTCATCATTATAGGTCTGAGTCTTATAGGACCTGCGTTTACGATAGCCTCTCTTCTCTTTTCACCATTTTTCCTTCGAGTGTTAATGTAATCAACTAATACAATTGCATTATTTACAACAATACCTGCTAAAATAATAACACCTATAAATCCAGGTACACTTAGTGGTCTTTTTGTAATAAATAATCCTAAAGCACCACCTGCAAATGCAAGAGGAACCGACAACATTATTGTAAATGGATGAAGTAATGATTCAAACTGAGAAGCTAGTATCATATATACTAATACTACTGCAAGTATCAAAGCTAAACCTAAATCAGCGAAAGACTCGTTAAGCTCTTTGTTCTGACCTCCTATTTCATAGGTATATCCAGGAGGCATAACATACTTATCTAGTTTAGCTTTTATATCATTACTTATACTTCTTAAATCTCTGCCCATTATCTGGCTAGTTACTGTAACAACTCTTACCTGTCCTTCTCTATCAATCTTAACAGGACCTCTGTCTACATTCACATCGACCACTTGACTCAAAGGAACACTTATTCCCAAAGGCGTTTTTATAGAAACTAATTTGAGATTTGAAATACTGTCTCTTAATACATCTTCTCCCTTTATAACTACATCTATCTCATCACCATTATACTTATACTTTGAAGCTACAACTCCAGATATCGAACTTTTTACTGTCGAAGCTATCTGACCAGCAGTTAATCCATATTGTGAAGCTTTATATCTATCTATTCTTATCTGTACTTCTGGTATTCCTTTAGCTAAACTTGTCTTAACTTCTCTTGTCCCCTCTACAGAAGCTACAATTTTTTTAAAGTCTTCTCCTATCTTTTTAAGAGTATCTAAATCATCTCCTTTTATACTTATACTAATTGGATCTCCTCCTAATCCCATCATAGTATAAGATGTAAGCTCTACTCTTATCTCTGCCCCAGGAATATCCTTCACCATTTCTCTTACTTGATCAGCAACTTCACTCGTGCTTCGACTTCTCTTATCTAAATCCACTAGAATCCCAGTTATTACAGCTTTATTCGATAGATTATTTGTAACTGAAAAATTTCCTCCTGAACCTACTGTTGTAAAAACTGTTTCAATTTCTTTTATTCCAGAAAGTTTTTTTTCAATCTTTCTAACTACCTCATCAGTGCTATCTAATTCTGCTCCATCTGGCAAAGAAATATATACAGTAAACTGTCCTTCGTCAGTAGTAGGGAAAAATTCCGCACCAATACTTCTTATTGATGCTATGCTTATTAAGAATATTAAAAATGATATAAGTACTGTAGATTTTCTATGACTTAGAGCCCAATTTAGAAGTTTCTTGTACTTAATTTCTATCCTCTTAAAAATCACGTCAAATCCTTTATATATAACATCAAAAAGTTTTGGTCTTTTCTTCTGTTTATCATCAATCTTTAATATTTTAGAAGATAACATTGGAATAAGTGTTAATGATACCATTAATGATGCAATCAAAGAAAGCGTAACAGTCATTGCCAATTCTTTAAATATTGTAGAAGTTATGCCTTCAACAAATACTATCGGAAGAAATACAGCTACTGTTGTAAGTGTTGAGGCTGTAACTGCCATAGCAACCTCTGAAGCACCCTTTACAGCTGCATCCTTTCTACTAAATCCATCTTCCCTAAATCTATATATATTTTCAAGAACAACTATAGCATTATCTACTAGCATACCGACGCCTAATGCTAAACCGCCTAGTGTCATCATATTTAATGTTACTCCACTAAAATATAGAAGTATAAAAGTAGCAATTATTGAAACAGGTATTGAAGTTCCTATAATCAATGTTGTTCCAAAGTTTCTTAAAAATATATAAAGTACAGTTATAGCCAATAAAGCACCAACAACAGCATTTTTGTATACGCTATTTATTGATTTTTTAATGTATTTAGATTGATCAATAACTATATCAATCTCTATTGTAGGAAACTCCTTCTTCAATTTCTCTATTTCACTGTTTACAATTTCAGCTACCTTAACAGTATTAGTTCCAGACTGTTTTTGTATAGATATGTTTATACTTTCCTTCCCATTAGTTCTTGAGACTGTACTTAATTCCTTATGTGTAAGTCTCACATCTGCTATATCCTCTAAATGAACTATCCCACCAGTTGGCAAAGTTATTGGAAGATGTTTTATTTCATCTATCGAATTAAATTCTCCCACAGTTCTTATAGTAAGTTCTTGTTTTCCCCATCTAACTTTACCACCTGGTAAATTAAGATTCTCTGATCCAATAATTTGTGCTATATATCCAATATCTATTCCATAACCTTTTAATACATTTTGATTGACCTTAATCTCTACTTGATTTTCATATCCTCCAGATATATCTACTGATGCAACTCCATCTAATCTTTCTAACCTCTGTTTAATAGTATCCTCTGCAAACCTCTGAAGTTTAGTCAAATCTTCACTACCTGAAAGAGATAACTGTATTATTGGCATTGCATTTGGATCTATTTTAAAAACCATTGGTTCACTAGCCTCATCTGGCAAAAATCCTTTTATTAAATCAATTTTTTCTCTCATTTCTAAAGCTGCAAAATCCATATCTGTGCCAAAATTAAATTCAGCAATTACCATTGAATTTCCTTCTGATGATATCGAGTTTATATTTTTTATGTTACCTACTGTAGCTAAAGCCTCTTCGATAGGCTTTGTTATCAATTTTTCAATTTCTTGTGGTCCTACACCTTCATACGATGTAGTTACTATTGCAATTGGAACCTCGATTTCAGGCAATAAATCTATCGGAAGCCTACTTAGTGACACTGAACCAAGAATAATAACTATAAATGTAATCATCAATATAGTAACAGGTCTTTTTACTGCTAGCTTTGATAAATAATTCATGATCTATTCACCTCTTACAATCTTTACTTTCATCTGATCTTCTACATAATTCTGTCCCTTTACAATTATCTTTTCTCCCTCTTTTAAACCTTTCTTTATCTCAACATACATACCAGTATCAAGACCTATCTCAACTTTTTTAGCTACAGCCTTATCTCCTTCTACAACAAATACAAAAAATTCTCCATTTCTTTCTACAACTGCTTCACTCCTTACAACTACAACATCTCTTTTTATATCAGTGTCTACTTTGACCTGTGCTAACATACCAGGTTTTATCATATGGTCTTTATTGTCTACATATATCTTTACAGGATATAACTGTGTCCTACTGTCTATTGCTGGACTAATGACTTTTATCTTTCCTATCAGTTCTGTATCAAAAGCAGAAGGTATGCTTACCTTAACCTCCTGTTCTTTAAATAGTTTATTTATTATATTTTCAGTCACATCTATTTGAACATATACTCTATCTATATCTATTACTGTTATTGCAGGTTGTGTATTAGAAGTCATTTCTCCAGTTTCAATGTTTACACTTGATACTATACCAGTTATAGGTGATTTTATTATCGTATTTTCAAGAGCTTCTAAAGCTTGATTATATGCTACTTGAGCCTGATTTAATGCTGATTTAGCCGCCTCTAATGATTTATCTGAAGCAGCTAGTTCTGCCTGCTCATATTGTGATTTTGAAACTGCTCCTTCTTCATATAATTTTTTAGTTCTTTCAAATGTTATCTTTGCATTTTCAAATTTCTCTTTTGTCAATTCATAATTAGCTTTGGCTCCTTCAAAAGCTACCTTAGCCTGTTCTACTTGTTTTTCTATATCTTCTTTATCTAAAACAAAAAGATTTTGTCCTTTCTTTACCTTATCTCCAAGTTTTACAAAAACATTAGTAACTTCACCTGGAATTTTGGAGAATATCATAACATCCTTATCAGCATATACCTTACCACTAAATACAGTTGTATTATATATAGTATCTTTAGTTACACTTTCAACTTTTACTGGCACATATCTTTCTTGTTCTGAAAGATTTTCTTTTACAACATCTGCTTTTTTACATCCAGCTAGTAAAAATATTAGTAAAGATATTACTACAAAAAATACAATGATTTTTCTAGTCATAAACATACCCTCCCAAATTATATATTAATCAATACTTCACATATAAATACTATTTTAATAATATTTGAAAAAAATATCAGTACCGACCGGTCAGTCGGTTTTGGTTATATTTTACTTTTTTTGATACATGAAGTCAATAAACAAATTACAAAATTTTCTTTAGAACAAAATTTCGATTTAAATAAATCAAGGAAGATTTTGCCTGCATCCATTACAGAAATTATATTCAAAATTATCCACAATTTAATAAGGAATATAATTTCCTATGGATTATAAAAAATCAGAACTTGTTGATAAAATTATATTCATTAATGAATTAAAAAAAACTCCCAAAAACGGGAGTCTTCTTCTGGAGGCGGCACCCAGATTCGAACTGGGGAATAAAGGATTTGCAGTCCTCTGCCTTACCACTTGGCTATGCCGCCATATATGGAGCGGAAGACGGGATTCGAACCCGCGACCCTCGCCTTGGCAAGGCGATGCTCTACCACTGAGCCACTTCCGCTTATTTGATTTTTGTGGTGCCCAGAGGCGGAATCGAACCACCGAC
>NZ_MDJR01000016.1 GCF_001730685.1 Caloranaerobacter ferrireducens
ACCTTGATTTGTTTAAATCGAAGATTTTGTTTTAATAATTATAGATAATTTTAATATCAAGGAACTCATCTATAATGGTTTTTTATATATATAAAAAAGACAGAAATAATATATTATAATCAAAATAAAATAAGTAAATTTAAAGGGGGTATAAAAGTGGCAGATTACAGAGAATTATGGGAATCATTAGGTATGGATTTAGAAAAGCATGATCAGTTATGTGCAGTGTTACCAGAGTTTTATGGTGATATTTATTTATCACAAGAAAATCGACCAGAAGGTATGAATTATTATAACTTTGTAGTTTCTGAAATTCATGGACTTAGGGTTCAAGAATTAGCAGAGCATAGAAAAAAAGGCGGAAAAGTTTTTGGAAGTTTTTGCATATTTGTACCAGATGAGTTAATTGTAGCAGCAGGTGCTATAGGAGTAGGATTATGTGGTGGTTCAGATTTTTGGATACCAGATGGAGAAAAAGTACTTCCAAGAAATATTTGTCCATTAATTAAAGCTTCAGTTGGAGCAAAACTAAGTGGTACATGTCCTTATTTTCAATCAGCAGATATATTAGTAGGAGAAACTACATGTGATGGTAAGAAAAAAGCATGGGAGATTCTTGGAGAGTATACGCCTATTCATGTTATGGATTTACCTCAAATGAAAAGAGAAAAGGATAAGATTCACTGGGGTGTTGAGTTGAAAATATTTAAAGATTTAGTTGAAAAGATGACAGGAAATGAAATAACTGAGGAAAAATTAAAAGAAGCGATAAAATTAATAAATGAAAAAAGAAGAGTTTTACAAAGATTATACAATACAAGAAAAAACAAAACCTTACCAATAAGCGGTAAAGACGCATTACTTATTACTCAGATTGCTTTTTATGATGATCCTAAGAGATTTATTGAAAAGACTTCAGAATTATGTGAGGAACTAGAAGATAGAATAGAAAAAGGAATAGGCGTATTTGAAGAAGATACACCAAGGATTTTAGTAACAGGAACTCCAATGGCTATTCCTAATTGGAAATTACATCACATAATAGAAACAAGCGGTGGAGCAGTAGTATGTGAAGAAACATGTACAGGAATCAGATATTTTGAAAACTTAGTTGAAGAAGCCGGAAATATAGAGAAGCAGATAGAAGCAATAGCAGACAGGTATTTAAGTATTAATTGTGCTTGTTTTACACCTAATGAAGGAAGAATAGAAGATATAATAAGACTTTATAAGGAATATAAAGCAGATGGAGTTGTATATTACAGTTTACCATTCTGCCATACTTATGCTATTGAATATAAGAAAATCAAAGATGCATTAGATAAGGAAGGAATTCCTATAATTATGGTTGAAAGTGATTATAGTCTACAGGACATAGGACAAATAAAAACAAGACTTGAGGCATTTTTCGAAATGATAAAGACATCAAAATAGAGATATTATTTATAATCCATAGGAAATTATATTCCATATTAAATTGTGGATAATTTTAAATATAATTTCCGTAATGGATATAGGCAAAATCTACCTTAATTTATTTTAAAAATTATTTTAATTGAAGATTTTGTTCCTAAAGAATAGGGTGATTAAATGGGAGGACAATTAAGCTGTTATATATTATTTCAGTCTCATACCGATGGATTAGCTTTAGAAAAGATTTTGAAATCTGAAAGGATTAAATATACTATTGTGCCAACCCCTAGAGAATTAAGTAAAAGCTGTGGTATAACTATAATGATTAATCCTGATGATGAAGAAAAGGTTAGGGAAATTCTAGATATTAATCCTGAAATAAAGGTTAACGGTATTCATACCATTGAAAGGAAAAGGAGAGGCTGGTTTTGATAAGAAGTTCGTTGGGATACTCAATAGGAATAGATGCAGGTTCAGTTGCAACAAAGGGAGTCCTTTTTAGAGGAGAATTAGTTAAAGAAGTTATTATACCTACGGGTTGGAGTCCTAGAAAAGCGTCAGAAGAAGTTTGTAAATTACTAATAGAAAAAGGGAATATAAAAAGAGAAGAAGTAAAAAAAATTATTGCAACAGGTTATGGGAGAGTTTCAATAGATTTTGCAGATAAGACAGTTACTGAAATAACATGTCATGCTAAAGGTGCATATTTTATAAATAATAGAGTGAGAACTATACTTGACATAGGCGGTCAAGACAGTAAAATAATTAGCTTAGATGAAAATGGAAATGTTTGTGACTTTTTTATGAATGACAAATGTGCAGCAGGTACAGGGAGATTTCTTCAGGTTATGATTAATTTACTTGGTTCAGAGATAAATGAGTTGGATAAATTAGCGGAAGAGGCAGAGCCAGAGAAAATATCAAGTATGTGTACCGTATTTGCAGAATCTGAAATTATTAGCCTTCTTGCCAAAGGTACTTCTAAAGAATCAATTGCAGCTGGAATTATAGAATCAATAGCAAATAGAGCAGTTTCTATGTTAAATAAAATAAAAATAGTTGATGAGGTAGCATTTACAGGTGGTGTTGCAAGAAGTCGTATATTAACCAAATCTATTGAGAAAAAAATAAAAAAATCAATTTATATTGCTCCCAATACACAAATCATAGGAGCTTTAGGAGCAGCTGTAATTGGATGGGAAATGTTAAATTTAAGAGGGGATTAATTCCCTCTTTTTTTATAATCCATAGGAAATTATATATCTTTATAAAAATGAAAAGATTTTAGTGAAGGTTGTTGCCAAAATGAAAGAAAAGTAATACAATATAATTAGATATTTAGATAATTATCTAAATATCTAATTTGATGAAAGAGGTGATAAAGTGAATAAAACATTTAAGGCTTTGGCTGACCCTACTAGAAGAAAAATTTTAGAGTTACTAAAAGAAAAGGACTTAACTGCTGGAGAAATTGCAGATTTTTTTAACATAAGTAAACCTTCTATTAGTCATCATTTGAATATTTTAAAAAATGTAGGATTAGTTTTAAGTGAAAAAGTTGGTCAAAATATATATTATTCTTTAAATACGACAGCATTTCAAGAGATTATGAAGTGGATATTTGATTTTATGGAAAGGAGAGATAATAATGAAGATAAATAAATGGATTTTATTGATACTTTTAATTTCATTTATAGCTACAATTTTTATATACAGCAGTTTACCAGATTCGATTCCTAGACATTGGAATATTAAAGGTGAAATTGATGCGTACGGTCATAAAAATATGGTTTTCTTTACTGCTTTATTGCCTATAGGTTTATATGTTTTAATGTTGTTAATACCTAAAATAGATCCTAAAAGAAAATCTTATTTAAAACACAAAAAAGCTTATGAGATTTTGGTAGTTATGATAATAATGTTTTTGGTAATTATTCATTGGATTTCAATATTTGTTGCATTAGGCAGTAGTATTAATGTTGGATTACTAATGAAGATTTTTATGGGATTGTTATTTATTATAATTGGTAATTATATGGGTCAAATAAGGCATAATTATTTCTTTGGTATAAGAACTCCTTGGACATTAGCAAATGAAACAGTTTGGAGGAAAACACATAGAGTTGGAGGGTATGGCTTTATAGCAGCAGGCATAGTTTTTCTTTTATCAACGTTTATAAATAATAATCTAGGATTTATTATACCAATGAGTACATTTATATTAGTAACTTTTAGTATTGTGATTTACTCATATATCGAATATACTAAGATTGTTAAATAAGGAGGGGAGAGCCCTTCCTTTTCTATTTATGTACTTTTGTGTTAGAATTTATTATATATGATTAAATAATTTTGGAGTGATATTTATGTATACTCTAAATGAAGTTAAGAAATTTTGTCTACATTGTAAAAAGTGCAGATTGCATAAAACCAGAACTAAATTGGTATTTGGAGAAGGAAATGAAAATGCAGATATAATGTTTGTGGGTGAAGGACCAGGATTTTATGAAGATAAAAGTGGGAGACCTTTTGTAGGAGCTGCTGGTAAATTATTAACTAAAATGTTAAATGCGATAAATATTAATAGAGGAGAAATTTATATTACTAATATAGTTAAGTGTAGACCACCGAATAATAGAAATCCATTGGAAGATGAAAGTAAAGTTTGTTTAGAATATTTAAGATGGCAAGTGAAAATTATAAAACCTAAAATAATAGTATGTTTAGGAGCAGTTTCTGCAAGAAATATTATAGATAAGAATTTTACAATAAGTAAAAATAGAGGTAAATGGATAAGAAAAGGTGATTTTTTTGTGATAGCAACATATCACCCAGCAGCTTTATTACGCGATGAAAGTAAGAAGAAAGCAGCATGGGATGATTTTAAAAGCATTAGAAATAAAGCTAAAGAATTAAATATTTTTTGATTGCAAGATTGAAAGAAAGGAGTAATAAAGTGAAACAGAAGAAACTGGATGATTTAAATAAAAAAATAAGACAGCAGTTTAATGATAAAGAATTAGTGTTTGGTGATGGAAGTGTAAATAGTTTAGTAATGTTAATTGGTGAAGCACCTGGAGCAAATGAAGTTAAGCAAAAAAAGCCTTTTGTTGGTCAGGCAGGTGGGCAGTTAAAAGAATTTCTAAGTATTTTGAAACTTAAAAGAGAAGATATATATATAACTAATGTAGTAAAGTTTAGACCAACAAGAATAAGTAAAAAAACAGGAAAATTAATAAATCGTGCTCCTAATAAAAGTGAAATAAATGCTTTTAAAGAATATTTGTTTGAAGAAATTGATATAATTAAACCTAAAATTATAATTCCTCTTGGAAATGTGCCACTTAAAGCAGTGATTGATAGTGAATTGCAGATAAGTAAAGAACATGGAAAAATGTTAGAAGCTAATATTAAGGGGAATATATATAAGATATATCCACTTTATCATCCAGCAGCAGTTATTTATCGTAGAGAGTTAAAAAAAGTTTATATAGAAGATTTAATAAAATTAAAAGATATAATACCGAAATAGCAAAAATTACCTATTGAAAAATGATAAAGAATTTGCTATATTATATTTTGCTGCTGAAGAAAGAGTAAGGCATATAATTTCCTATGAATTATAAAAAATAAAACCAAAAAAGTTCTTGACATGATAAAACAAATCTGCTATAGTATTAAGAGTCGGCGACAAAAGTCGACAGAGAAAAATGATTTTGGTCTTTGAAAACTGAACAGTGCGGAGA
>NZ_MDJR01000017.1 GCF_001730685.1 Caloranaerobacter ferrireducens
CTTGTATGGAAAAATGTCCATTTAATGCTATAGTAAGGAAGTAGTAATATATCAGTAGAAAAGGGGTGTGAAAAGTGAAAAAAGTAACTATTACTATAGATAATCAAGTAGTTCAAGTTCCAGAGAATTATACTGTGCTTGAAGCAGCAAAAAGCATAGGCATAGATATTCCTACTTTATGTTACTTGAAAGAAATAAATGAAGTAGCGGCATGTAGAATGTGTTTAGTTGAAGTTGAAGGAGCTAGAAATCTTCAAACTTCATGTGTACTTCCAGTAAGAGAAGGTATGGTAGTTAGAACAAATACTAAGAAGGTTAGAGATGCAAGAAAAGCAACTTTAGAATTGATTTTATCAAACCATCATAGAGAGTGTTTAACTTGCGTACGAAATGGAAGTTGTGAATTGCAAACTCTTGCAGATGAATTAGGTGTTAAAGACATACCATTTGAAGGAGAAAAAACTGTAGCACCTGTTGATACTTCATCACCATCAATAGTTAGAGATCCTAAGAAATGTATTTTATGTGGTAGATGTGTAAGTGTATGTCAAGATGTTCAAACAGTAGGTGTATTAGATTTTACAAATAGAGGATTTGAAACTATTGTAGGACCTGCTTTTGATAAAGGTATAGGAAATGTTCCATGTATCAATTGTGGACAATGTATTGCTGCATGTCCAGTTGGTGCATTAAGAGAAAAGGAATCAATAGATTATGTTTGGGAAGCAATAGATGATCCAAATAAACATGTTGTAGTTCAAACAGCTCCAGCAGTAAGAGCTGCATTAGGAGAAGAATTCGGTCTTCCAATGGGTACAAGAGTAACTGGTAGAATGGCAGCTGCTTTAAGAAGATTAGGTTTTGATAAAGTATTTGATACAGATTTTGCAGCAGACTTAACAATAATGGAAGAAGGGCATGAGTTACTTCATAGATTAAAAAATGGTGGTAAATTACCAATGATTACTTCATGTTCACCAGGATGGATTAAATTCTGTGAACATTACTATCCAGAGTTTTTAGAGAATTTATCAACTTGTAAATCACCTCATGAAATGTTAGGTGCTTTAATAAAATCATATTATGCAGAGAAAAACAATATTGATCCTAAAGATATTGTTGTAGTATCAATAATGCCATGTACAGCTAAGAAGTTTGAAGCTCAAAGAGAAGAATTAGCTGCAACAGGATATCAAGATGTTGATTATGTATTAACTACAAGAGAATTAGCTAAAATGATAAAAGAAGCAAGAATAGACTTTGTTAACCTACCAGATGAAGATTTTGATGAAGTATTAGGTGAATCAACTGGAGCTAGTGTTATCTTCGGAGCTACTGGTGGGGTTATGGAAGCGGCTCTTAGAACAGTTGCAGAAGTTGTAACAGGACAAGAATTAGAGAATATTGATTTCGAGCAAGTTAGAGGTACAGAAGGTATTAAAGAAGCTGAAGTTAAATTAGGAGATTTAGTAGTTAAAGTGGCAGTAGCTCACGGTACTGGTAATGCTAGAAAACTATTAGAACAAGTTAAATCAGGTGAAAAGGAATATCATTTTATAGAGGTAATGGCTTGTCCAGGAGGTTGTGTAACTGGTGGAGGACAGCCACATGTTAGTGCGAAAGACAGAATGACTAAAGATATAATGAAAGAAAGAGCAAAGGCTCTATATGATGAAGATAAAGCTAAGACAATAAGAAAATCTCATGAAAACCCAATGATTAAGAAGATTTACGAAGAATTCTTAGGAGAGCCTAATAGTCATAAAGCTCATGAATTACTTCATACTCATTATGTAGCAAGAAAGAATTATCCTGTAGATGAAGAGAATAAATATGAAAAATATTTTTGTGATTGCGAGTAGAATTTACAGCTCTAGCTAAATGCTAGGGCTGTAAATTTTTTTTTTGAAAAATATAGAGTTTCATTATAATTCATAGGAATTATATACCTTACTTTATTTAAGTTGAAGGTTTTATTACCATAACACAGATATAAAGGGGGCAATAAAAGTGCATGGATATTGTGTATTGTTTGTGTAAGAATGAAATTGTAGGGTATATACGTTGTAACTTAAAAAGTAATAAGATTAAACATTGAGCTTTAAGTTTGTCTATAGACTGATATTAGACATATTATGTCAAAAATATCACAATTTTATCGTGAAATTACATTGACATTTTTTAAACAAATTATTTATAATTAAGGTGGCTCATATGTTAAATATTTATCAAACAATATTTATTAAACTATTTTACGATTCTATTTTTTGATAGTTTTATGTATTAAGGAGGGGAAGAAATGGAATTTAAATTTAATAATTAATATGGAATATAATTTCCTATGGATTAGAAAAAACTTATTCTAATAAGGTCAAGGAGGGGAAGAAATGGAATTTAAATTTAATTGGGAAGAGAACAAAGAGAAGATTGAAGAGTTAAAGAAAGTAATTGAAGAGAATAAAGAAAAAAAGGGAGCATTAATGCCAGTATTACATGAAGCACAAAGAATATTCGGATATCTTCCAATAGAAGTACAAAGGATGATATCAGAAGGACTAAACATACCATTAGCAGAAATATACGGAGTAGCAACATTCTATTCACAATTTTCATTAATACCAAAAGGAAAATATCAAATAGGAGTATGTTTAGGAACAGCATGCTATGTAAAAGGAGCACAAGCAATAATAGATAAAATTAAAGAAGAATTAAACTTAGAAGTAGGAGGAACAACAAAAGATAGAAAGTTCTCACTACAGGCAACAAGATGTATAGGGGCATGCGGATTAGCACCAGTAATGACAATAAATGAAGATGTATATGGAAGATTAAAAGCAGACGAAGTACCAGCAATATTAAAGAAATATATGGATTAAGTATTAGATACAAAGTAAAATTGAAAATTAAGAATGTAAAATTGGTAGATAGTTGATAGTCAATAGTCGATAGACTGATGACTAACAACTAATAACTAGATAGAATAAAATCTTCATGTAAGAAACGAAAAGCGAGCGACGAATAACCAATAACGAATAATAGTCAGAAAATCTGGAGGTGAAGAAATGAAATCATTAGAGGAATTAAAAAAGATAAAAGAAGAGACATTAAAGAAAGTTGATTTAAGAAAGCAAAGAGAAGGGACAAGGATAGTAGTAGGAATGGCTACTTGCGGGATATCAGCAGGAGCAAGACCAGTATTAATGGCATTATTAGAAGAAGTAAAAAATAGAAATCTAAGCGATGTAACAGTAACACAAACAGGATGTATAGGAGTATGTAGATTAGAACCAATAGTAGAAGTATACAGACCAGGAGAAGAGAAAGTAACATATGTAGAAATGACACCAGAGAAAGCGAAAAGAATAATAGCAGAGCATATAGTAAATGGAAAAGTAGTAACAGAATATACAATAGGAGCATATGAGAAGTAAAGTTTCACGTGAAACAATCAAAGCTGATAATGTAAAGGAGGTAAAGAAATGAACATCTATAGAGCACATGTATTGATATGTGGTGGTACAGGTTGTACATCATCAAGCTCAGATAAGATACAAGAGGAATTTGAATTAAAGATAAAAGAAAAAGGGTTAGATAAAGAAATAAAGGTAGTAAGAACAGGATGTTTTGGATTATGTGAAGCAGGACCAATAGTGATAGTATATCCAGAAGGAGCATTCTATAGTCATGTAAAAGTAGAGGATGTAGAAGAGATAGTAGAAGAGCATTTATTAAAAGGAAGAATAGTAAAGAGACTATTATATAAAGGTGCAGTAGAAGAAGACACAATAAAATCAATAAACGAAATAGGATTTTACAAGAAACAAAAGAGGATAGCATTAAGGAACTGTGGTGTAATAAATCCAGAAGACATAAACGAATATATAGCATTTGACGGATACATGGCATTAGGTAAAGTATTAACAGAGATGACACCAGAAGAAGTAATACAAGTAATAAAAGATTCAGGATTAAGAGGTAGAGGTGGTGGAGGATTCCCAACAGGATTGAAATGGGAATTCACAGCTAAAGCTCAAGGAGATCAAAAATATGTATTATGTAATGCAGACGAAGGGGACCCAGGAGCATTCATGGACAGAAGTATATTAGAAGGGGACCCACATGCAGTATTAGAAGCGATGGCGATAGCCGGATACGCAATAGGAGCAAATCAAGGATATATATATGTAAGGGTAGAGTATCCAATAGCAGTACAGAGATTAGAGATAGCAATAAATCAAGCGAGAGAAAAGGGACTATTAGGAAAGAACATATTTGGAACAGGTAAAGAGAAAGGACTATTAGGAAAGAACATATTTGGAACAGGATTTGACTTTGACATAGAAGTAAGACTAGGAGCAGGGGCATTCGTATGTGGAGAAGAGACAGCTTTAATAGCATCAATAGAAGGACAAAGAGGAATGCCAAGAAACAAGCCACCATATCCAGCAAACAAAGGATTATGGGGTAAGCCAACACTAATAAACAACGTTGAGACATATGCAAACATACCACAAATAATACTAAACGGAGCAGAATGGTTTAGAAGTGTAGGAACAGAGAAATCACCAGGAACAAAGGTATTCGCATTAGGAGGAAAGATAAACAACACAGGACTAGTAGAGATACCAATGGGAACAACATTAAGAGAAGTAATATATGAAATAGGTGGCGGAATACCAAACGGAAAGAAATTCAAAGCAGTGCAAACAGGAGGACCATCAGGCGGATGTATACCAGCTGAGTTAATAGATACTCCAATAGAATATGATACATTAGTACAGTTAGGTTCAATGATGGGTTCAGGCGGAATGATAGTAATGGATGAAGACACATGTATGGTAGACATAGCAAGATTCTTCTTAGACTTTACTGTAGAAGAGTCATGTGGTAA
>NZ_MDJR01000018.1 GCF_001730685.1 Caloranaerobacter ferrireducens
TCAAACAAATGGTCTCTTTGAAACATATAGCCTATTTCTTTATTTGTCTTTTCAACTTTTTTACCATTAATAACTACTTCGCCCTTAGAAGGTTCTAAAAGTCCAGCTATTATAGATAAAAGAGTTGATTTTCCACACCCACTTGGACCAACTAAAACTACTATTTCTCCATGATAAATATCAAGAGTAATATTTTTTAAAGCATCAGTTTCCCCATCTATAGTGTGATAAATTTTACTGACGTTTTTAATTTCTACAACTTTTTTTCTGTTCATTTATATGCCTCCTTGAGGAGAAAATTAGCATGATTGCATATATTATTTTATTCAGTAAATATAAAAGGTGTGATAAGTTAAGAATAAAATCTTTTAATACGATTCATTAGAAAGGGAGATGAAATGAAAAATCAAGAAATTGAAGTTATTATTAATACTCCAGATGAAGAAATATTACAAGAAATGATGGCTAAGGCAATAGCGAGTATTGTTGTAGAGAAAATCAATAATATATATGCAACTAAAATAGAATTGTTGTATGAAAAGATATTTGAAAATAAGTAAATAAACTAAGTTATTGGAAGGAATTGGGTATCTTGATATAGAAATACAGACATATTAGTTTATGTTTTTATATAATGATTTTTCTTAGGTTTGAGTCAAGGGGGAAAGTTTATGAAAAATAATAGCATTAAATCTAAATTTATAATAACTATCACTGTAGTTTCTTTATTATTTAATTTTTATTTATTTAAGCAAAATTATAGGAAACATGAAATAATAATTAAGGAATATACCGATGAAATACTTAATGCAAAAAGCTATCTACGGGATGCATATAACCAATTTAACAATATTTCAGATATCATGACAACAAAACGATTATATACTTTGCAAAATAATTTAGAATCTGCACAAGAATATTTGTATAGGTTTGGTAGATATTTCAACTATACTGGTGAGAAATCTATGTCAGGGTTTACGTTTGGTAGAAGGTATCTTGATGCTTATATATATACTGTAGAAGAGTGGATTGAAGCTGTTGAGGATAAGAATAGCAAAGAGATTCTTTCTGTAGATGAGTTAGAGTCATTTAAAAAAGATTTGAAAAATATTATAGATAAACTAGATAATAAATTTCTGAAAAAAGGAGAAAATTACTATTATTATTCAATTGATGATTTAACTTATTATGAGCTTCATAACATATTTGAAGAATTAGTTAAAGAAACAAGTAATGAGAGAATAAATTATTACTTAAAAACATTATTAGAACTGTGATAGGATAAGATAACAGATAAGTTGAAAGGAATTGGGATAATGAAAAGACTACTTAAGTTTATTTCTTTGTTTATTTTACTTGGTGCTTTAAATTATGGTTTTGATTATGTATTCAGACCTTCAAATGTCAATTTATATAGAGAATTTTCTATTGCTTTGGGTGTGGCTTTTGGTATCACTTTTATTGATGTTATATTTAAAAAGTAAATATAACAAGAAAATAAGATTAGCCTATATCTTAATTGCTGAATAAATTAAGATATAGGCTTTATTTTTTAAGGGAATTTACTATTTATGTACTTTTAAGGTTAGAAGAGACTTTATCTTCAATAATATTAAACTTAAGTTCTTCAATAATGTGGTTAGTAATGTAATCAATGACTTCTATTCTATAGTTATATTTTGCAGTTACAGCTAAATATGTAGTAAAGATTTCATTGAGTTTTTCATTTATGTAATCAATCTTTATATTTTCTAATTTATTTACCCAATTCCACATATATATTAGGCATGTCTGATATCCCCTTGGTAAGGAGTATTGACAGAAATAAGGATTATATACGGATGTTTTGGTGGGAACATAATATAATAATAACGCTGATTAATTAGAAGGAAATGGCAAATATGATGTAGAATTAATGATAATGAAATATTTGAAATATTTATGGCATTACAACTTACTAAGGAAATTGGATTGAGAAATATTATAGTTATTGATGATGTTATAATTGATGAAAGCAATGCTGGAGGAATTGGTTGTTTTATAATCTTAGTTAATGGTTAATATATATAGTATTGATTAAATTGATGATATTAATTTTATTACAAGTAGTTTCAATCTCCGTTATAAGAACAAATATAATAGCAATTTAAAGAAATATTAAGAAAAACGGAGATAATTAATAAAATATAGGAAGAGGAGGTGAAAATGAAAAACCGTATTAATAAGTTTATTATTATTTTGTTTTGTATTTTTATATTTTTATTATTCAGTATTTATAAACATGAATTTGTACTTATGTCGGCACCTATACTCCATAAATTTGAAATTGATGAAAATTATTATTTAGGATATTTTTTAGAATCTAAGGGTTTTTTAACACCTGTTTTAAAAGATGCTAATTTTTTAAAGAAAGATGGAACAATATTATCAAAGAAAAGTAAAGATGAATATTTGATAGATGTTTTAATAGATACAAAAAATCACACTGGTATAGTTAGAGAAAATGATATTAGTAAAAAAATAAATAATTATATTCCAATTGATAATTATGTTGTAAAAAATAAAACGTTAAATTTAGTATTTAGATTTAAGATTAAGAAAGAAGAAGCTTTTAAAGATATTGAAGCAATAATATTAGATTATACAATCTTGGGTTTGAAAAGAAGGAGTATAATAAAAATTGAGAGTCCGGTAGTTTCTGTAAACTAAGTGAGAAAAATATTAGATTTGATTATTAAAATTAATACTGAAAGATAGGTGAGTAATTATGTACGAATTTTATGATATAAAAAGAACTTTCGACTTGTTTTACGTAATTACAGCTTATTTTTTCTTTGCATTTCCTATTTTGGGTAGTGTATATTTTTACTTAAAATTAGACAATAAGATTGATGAAAAAACTAAACTTAAGGTTTTTCAAAAAGTTATTATTTTATATACAATATTATTTTTTATAGGAGCAATATCCAAAATTTGATTTAGGTAAATAGTCTACAAAAATATATAAAATATGGTTTAACATTAGACGAGTTAATGAATTTTTATAAGAAACTTATATGTGGATTTAGAGCACCTTTTAGAAACAGAAGAAGACCGAGTGAATAAGTTTTATTTAATGTAACGTTAGAAATTATATAATTTAGGAGAGGAATACAATGCTTAAGAAATTATTATTATTTTTGCTAGTTATTATTCTGGTAATATTTGTAGGAAATGTAATATATAATTATAATACTTATTTTTTTGACCTATATACATTTAAACAGGACCATATTACTTATTTACCATATACAGCTTACAAAAAAAGTATAGGATATACATTAACAGATAATTGTGTACAAGATAATATAAAAATTTTATTCAATGATGATAAAATTAAATTTATATATACCGAATTTAAAAAAGGAGAAGTTTTGGGCAATAGTGTTGAGCATCGTTCGCTTAGGAAGAAACCAAAAGGAGTTATTATTATATATTCTGATGTAGATAATAAAGAGGGGATGGCAATAATTGTTTCTCAGATTATTTGGTATGGAGAAGACTATGATTATGTAAAAGCTTCTGGTGAATTTGAAGTAAAGGGAGAAAAAATTGTAGGATATTTATATATTAGAATGACTCCTGAGTTAAAAAATTTTTTAGTGAAAAATTTAAGACCTAAGTTCTGTACAAACAAAACCATAATGTTTTCATAAAAATTCTATATCCTAATTAAAGCAGCTCTTTGTCTCATGCC
>NZ_MDJR01000019.1 GCF_001730685.1 Caloranaerobacter ferrireducens
TTGAAAACTGCACAGCGTATAATGTATCAGGTACTAGGTACTGGGTACTGGTTATCAAGCCAACTTCTAAAGGAGTTTAGCGGTAACTGGTAACTGGCGACTAGTAACTGGATACTATGATTTCTGGTCAAGCTAGTAAGGGCATAGGGTGGATGCCTTGGCACCAGGAGCCGATGAAGGACGGGATAAGCGCCGATACGCCTCGGGTAGCCGCAAGTAGGCGTTGATCCGGGGATTTCCGAATGGGGAAACCCACCTAGGGCAAACCCTAGGTATCACCTACTGAATACATAGGTAGGTGAGGGCACACCGGGGGAACTGAAACATCTAAGTACCCCGAGGAAAAGAAAGAAAACTCGATTCCCTAAGTAGCGGCGAGCGAAAGGGGAACAGCCCAAACCTGCAAGGTTTTACTTTGCAGGGGTTGCGGACACAGCCGTTAACTAAGTGACTTTTGTAGCCGAATAGGTCTGGAAAGGCCAACCACAGAAGGTGATAGTCCTGTAGGCGAAACGAAAGAAACTTAGGGTTGTGATCCAGAGTACCACGGGACACGTGAAACCCTGTGGGAAGCAGGGAGGACCACCTCCCAAGGCTAAATACTACCTGGTGACCGATAGCGCATAGTACCGTGAGGGAAAGGTGAAAAGAACCCCGGGAGGGGAGTGAAATAGAACCTGAAACCCTATGTCTACAAGCAGTGGAAGCACTTTATATGTGCAACCGCGTACTTTTTGTAGAACGGGCCAGCGAGTTACGATATGCAGCGAGGTTAAGGACTTAAGGTCTGGAGCCGTAGGGAAACCGAGTCTTAAATGGGCGCTTAAGTTGCATGTCGTAGACCCGAAACCGGGTGACCTACCCATGGGCAGGGTGAAGCGAAAGTAAAATTTCGTGGAGGCCCGAACCCGTGTCTGTTGAAAAAGGCTGGGATGACCTGTGGGTAGCGGTGAAATTCCAATCGAACTCGGATATAGCTGGTTCTCCCCGAAATAGCTTTAGGGCTAGCCTCAAGGTAGTGACATGGAGGTAGAGCACTGAATGGTCTAGGGGCGCTCACACGCTACCGAAACCTATCAAACTCCGAATGCCATAGTCATGTTCCTTGGGAGTCAGACTATGTGAGATAAGTTTCATAGTCGAGAGGGAAAGAGCCCAGACCGCCAGCTAAGGTCCCTAAGTACAGGTTAAGTGGTAAAGGATGTAAGACTACACAGACAACCAGGATGTTGGCTTAGAAGCAGCCATTCATTTAAAGAGTGCGTAATAGCTCACTGGTCGAGTGGTCTTGCGCCGAAAATGTCCGGGGCTCAAACCTGTCACCGAAGCTGCGGCAGCGCGAAGCGCTGGGTAGGGGAGCATTCTGTACGGGTAGAAGCTACACCGTAAGGAGTGGTGGACTGTACAGAAGAGAGAATGCTGGCATGAGTAGCGAAAGGTGGGTGAGAATCCCACCCGTCGAAAGCCTAAGGTTTCCTGAGGAAGGCTCGTCCGCTCAGGGTTAGTCGGGACCTAAGCCGAGGCCGAAAGGCGTAGGCGATGGACAACAGGTTGAGATTCCTGTACCACCTGTTTGCGTTTGAGAGATGGGGTGACGCAGGAGGATAGGCTGAGCGCACCGTTGGTTGAGTGCGTCCAAGCCGGTAGGAAGTTCCTATAGGCAAATCCGTAGGGACAATTCCGAGAGGTGATGGGGAGCGAAATTCAAGTAGCGAAGCAGCCGATTCCATACTGCCGAGAAAAGCCTCTATCGAGTAAACAGGTGCCCGTACCGCAAACCGACACAGGTAGGCGAGGAGAGAATCCTAAGACGAGCGGGAGAACCCTTGTTAAGGAACTCGGCAAAATGACCCCGTAACTTCGGGAGAAGGGGTGCCGGAGGAGGTGTAGGTCTTAGCGACTGAAGCCTTAGCCGGCCGCAGAGGATAGGCCCAAGCGACTGTTTACCAAAAACACAGGTCTCTGCTAAGTCGAAAGACGAAGTATAGGGGCTGACGCCTGCCCGGTGCTGGAAGGTTAAGGGGAAGTGTTAGCGAATGCGAAGCACTGAACTTAAGCCCCAGTAAACGGCGGCCGTAACTATAACGGTCCTAAGGTAGCGAAATTCCTTGTCGGGTAAGTTCCGACCCGCACGAAAGGCGTAACGACTTGGGCACTGTCTCAACAAGGGACCCGGTGAAATTGTAGTACCAGTGAAGATGCTGGTTACCCGCGGCAGGACGGAAAGACCCCGTGGAGCTTTACTGCAGGCTGACATTGGATTTTGGTATCACATGTACAGGATAGGTGGGAGACTGAGAAATCGGGGCGCCAGCTTCGATGGAGTCGACCTTGGGATACCACCCTTGTGGTACTGGAATTCTAACCAGAGGCCGTGAATCCGGTCTTGGGACACTGTCAGTTGGGCAGTTTGACTGGGGCGGTCGCCTCCTAAAAGGTAACGGAGGCGCTCAAAGGTTCCCTCAGCACGGTCGGAAATCGTGCGTAGAGTGTAAAGGCAGAAGGGAGCTTGACTGCGAGAGAGACACCTCGAGCAGGAACGAAAGTTGGACTTAGTGATCCGGTGGTTCCGAGTGGAAGGGCCATCGCTCAACGGATAAAAGCTACCCCGGGGATAACAGGCTTATCTCCCCCAAGAGTCCACATCGACGGGGAGGTTTGGCACCTCGATGTCGGCTCGTCTCATCCTGGGGCTGAAGTAGGTCCCAAGGGTTGGGCTGTTCGCCCATTAAAGAGGCACGCGAGCTGGGTTCAGAACGTCGTGAGACAGTTCGGTCCCTATCCGCCGTGGGCGCAGGAAATTTGAGAGGAGCTGTCCCTAGTACGAGAGGACCGGGATGGACAGACCGCTGGTGCATCAGTTGTTCCGCCAGGGGCACAGCTGAGTAGCCAAGTCTGGAAGGGATAAGCGCTGAAGGCATCTAAGCGCGAAGCCCCCCTCAAGATAAGATTTCCCATCCGCAAGGAGTAAGACCCCAGATAGACTATCTGGTTGATAGGCCTGAGGTGTAAGGACAGTAATGTCTTTAGCTGACAGGTACTAATAGGTCGAGGGCTTGACCAAAAG
The DNA here is from genome assembly GCF_001730685.1 of Caloranaerobacter ferrireducens. NCBI lineage: Bacteria > Bacillati > Bacillota > Tissierellia > Tissierellales > Thermohalobacteraceae > Caloranaerobacter > Caloranaerobacter ferrireducens. Next base: position 3,068 of record NZ_MDJR01000019.1, read on the forward strand.
CATTACGCTGTGCAGTTTT
>NZ_MDJR01000020.1 GCF_001730685.1 Caloranaerobacter ferrireducens
TGCGGGTTCGAGTCCCATCGCCAGCTCCATAAAAAAAGGAAGCTTAAGATATTCTCTTAAGCTTCCTTTTTTTCATGCTTCCCATCTCAAATCAGGTCCAAAAAATCTAATTGGAGTAAACTTACTTAGAATTCTTGAAAAAATTCTATCTGTATAAGTATTAGATATTTCCATAGGTGAAAGGTTTGTGGATATTATAGTTTTATTTCCTTTTATCAGTCTTGAATTTACTATGTTAAAGATTTCGGTATTAGTAAAGGTGTTTACTAGTTCAGTACCTAAATCATCAATTATTAGCAAATCTGCATCAAATAGAAGTTCATAGTCTAATTTATATTCATCCTTATTTGAATTTCTTCTGAATCTATATTCTTCTATTATCTCAAGTATTTTAAAAGCTGTTTGATATATTACGATTTTTCCTTTATCTAGTAAAGCTTTAGCAATACAATTACACATAAAAGTTTTGCCTAATCCAGTTGTTCCATAAAACAATAGATTTTCTTCATTATCTTCATCAAAATTAAATACAAATCCTTCGCATATACTTAATATGTTCTGCATATTTTCTCTTGGTGTTACCTTTTCATTTTCAAAAGGTTTATCGCTGAAAATGTTAATATTAAAAGTTTGGAAGTTTTCTTTATAAAGTATATGCTCAAGGTTAGACATTTTGTAGGCTCTATTAATAAGAGCTTGTTTAAAACAAGAACATTTACTGCCGTCTTTTAGAAAGCCTGTGTCTTTACATTTGTTACATTCATAATTTATATCCATATATTCTAGAGGAATATTATTTTCAGTAAGTAATATAGCTTTCTCTCTTTTTAATTCTTCTAGTTTGTTTTTTATTTCTTTTATTTTATAGTTATAATCTTGAGGATTGTTTATAATTGCTTTAGATATCATTAGACCTGTTTTGGATATTAATTTATCTATTTCTTTTAATCTAGGGATTTTTGAATAAACTTCATTTTTTCTTAGTTTTTGTTCATATAATGCTTTATCTCTTTTTTTTTCGTACTCTCTTAAAATTTCATTAATTATACTATTATTCATAAATACCCTCCTCAAATAGGGAAATTAAGTATTATTAGTTTTCTTTTCAAAAATTTTTCTTACGATATTGTCTAGTTCATCTGAAGTATATTTAGAAGTTCTTTGCTCGAAATTATGGAATTTAGTTGTGACTTTATTTTGGTTTGCAGATTTTTGATTAGTTTTTGGCTTGTCTTTTTGTTCAATTTCATTAACATTTTTAATTCCTTTACTGTACCAGGATGAGAGTATACCATCTATATAATTTATACTTGGATTTGATGTTTTTTTAGTATTTTCGCAGGCTTTTAATACAATATCTAAATCGAAATTCCATTCATCAAACCATTTGTCGATTACTTTTCTTTCTGCTTCACTAGGTGGTCTAAAACTAAAGCCTAAAGCTTTCATGACTCTCTCATAGATTTGGTATCTTTTATCTTTAGTTTCTAAGTATTGTTCTAAAGCTTTTAAATTAGTTATGTTCATATCATACCAGTTTCTTATTATTCCTTCTACATAATTGACATTTTTTTTGTTTCTTCTCTCCACTGAATAAAAGAAGGCTTTAACAATTATTTGAGGATCCATATTATAGTTATAAATCCATTCAAGAATCTTTTTCTTTTCATTAGGCACTAGAGGACGCCTAATTATTTGATTTATTGAATAAAACATATCTTGAATTGTAGTGTTTTTATTTGCTTCAATTAAATCATCTACAGAACAGGAATAGTATGTGTTTTCAGTATGTTTAACAGTTCTGGTTGTTATTGGTTTGTAGTTGTTATTAATATATAACTGTTTCAAGTTTAAAAATTCAACAGCATAGTTGTATTGATCATTTTCTTTAGGATGTTTCTTGATTATACCTTTTTCTTCCCAAAAGTCCCAAGCTTTTAGAACATCTGATAAGGGAATATTCAGATGCTTTGCGATAGTTTCGTTAGTAACTTCAATATTGGTATCTTTATCATTAGCATACTTATATCCTAATAAATATACTTTGACATACGTACCATTAGCCATTGGCATAAAATCATTGATAAAAATATTTTCAATTGGGGTATCTCCTAAGTCTATATTGGTAATTTCTTTATAAAAAGACAACATGCTCACCTACCATAAGATTAGTTTTATAAATCCAGACCTTATTGGATTGTGGATAATTTAATAATATAATTTCCGT
>NZ_MDJR01000021.1 GCF_001730685.1 Caloranaerobacter ferrireducens
TGGATTTCAACAAAATCCACCTTGATTTATTTAAATCGGAGATTTTGTTCAATATTAAATATAGGCACTAAAAAATTGATTAAGGTAATATGCTTTTGGTTAAGTTGCCAGTTATCAGAAAAAGATGATAAGATGAGTATAGTTGCTAGTTAATTCATATAAAATTAATAATGGACAATTAACAATTCCAAATTATTAGCTCTTAAATGTAGTTATTAGCTATCAGCTGATAGTATCGATTAATACTTGTTGATTCTATTGGTTATTAACTAAACTGAAGGAGATGTAATATAAATGGATTTAATAATATATCAGGTCGATTCATTTGCGGACAAGCCTTTTTGTGGTAATCCAGCTGGTGTTGTACCTGATTCAAAAGGGTTAAGCATTGATCAGATGCAAAAAATAGCCGCTGAGATGAGCCTTTCAGAAACAGCATTTGTCATTCCTAGAGATAAAGGTCATTTTGAGGTTAGGTTTTTTACTCCCAAATGTGAAGTTGATTTGTGTGGACATGCTACAATAGCTGTATTTTATACTCTAGCTGAAAAAGGTTATATTAAAGGGAAAGAAAATGGAGTAATCAAAGTAATACAAAAAACTAAAGTAGGAAAATTACCAGTTGAAATATATTTTAATGAAGGAAAAGTACAAAAAGTTATGATGCAACAGGGAAGCCCGAAGTCTTATGGTATAATAGATAATTTTGATAGTATTTGTGAATTTATGAATATAGATAGTAGTTTAATAGGTTTGAAAGATTTAGATTTAAAGCCAGAAATAATTTCTACAGGTTTAAAGGATATTATTATTCCAGTCAGAAGTAAAAATGTTTTAAACAATCTTAAAATAGATTTTGACAAATTAAAAGAGTATACAATAGAGAAAGATATAATTGGTATACATGTGTTTAGTGCAAATAGTAGTGAAAACATAGAGGAAGTGTTTTGTAGGAATTTTGCTCCAGCAGTTGGTATAAACGAAGAAGCAGCTACAGGTACATCTAATGGAGCTTTGTTATATTATTTGAAGAAAAACAAATTATTAAAAGGTAATAGTATAACGGCATATCAAGGAGAAATATTAAAAAGACCAAGTCAAATTTATTGTGAGATTATAGAAAAGGATAGTAATTATGTAGTAAATGTTGGTGGCAAGGCTAGAATTGTTTTAGAAGGTATTATTACAATATAGTTAGTTTTATAATCCATAAGGAAATTATATTTTTTTATTAAAGCATGAATAATTTAAATATAAATTACATTCATGGATATAGGCAAAATCTTACTTAGCTTATTTAAATTGCAGATTTTGTTCTTTATATTTACTGTTTAAAAAGGTAAACGTTTGATGTGAAAATTGTTTATAAAAGCTTACAAGTTTAGAAATACATTAAATATTAAAAAAATGAAATAAAAAAGAATTGGAAAAATATTTTTAAAATATTGATTTTACTTAATAAATAAGTTTTTTTGCTTTAAAAAGTTGATAACAAATTGATATAAATGTATAATAATTAAGTGTTTATGTTACAGAAAAAAGTTAAAAAATTAACAAAATTCTTGTTCCTTTATAGCTGTTTTAACAGTCTTAAGATAACAATAGAGAATAATATTTTTGTATTATTTATAAATGTATATTTATAAATAACATTATTAAAATTTTAACAAGCAAAATAAATTTTGAACAAAATCTTCTATTTGAATAATTTATAAGTTGAACAATTTATAAGGAAGATTTTGTTAAAAACCATAAACGGAAATTATATTCAAAATTATCC
>NZ_MDJR01000023.1 GCF_001730685.1 Caloranaerobacter ferrireducens
TAATGGAACTTGAAGAATGTTTTGGTAAGGTTGAATATTCGTTATTAAAAGACTTAAAGACTAAGGAAAAAAATTATGAGTTGTTAGAATATGAGTATAAGAGATTAGAGAAAGATTATGAGAAGATAAGAGATAAATATTTAGATTTACAAGCTAGATTTAATGAACTGCTAAAAGAAAAAGAAAAATTGATTATTGAAAATGCTGGGGGAAATATAGCAGAAGAGAAAGAAATTATCGAAATCGTTTTTAAAAGTACAAATTGGTTTAACTTAGATAAAAAGGTTGAGGTTTTAGAAAGAAAAATAAAATTTGATTGTTTAGATAAGCATACTTATATTTCGTATTTGGAGAAGAATATAAATTTTAATATAGCCCCCGAAAATAACATCTTAAAACATATAAATACAAGTAAAAGATATAAGATTGCTTTCAAGGGAAAACGAGTTGGAAATGTTGATGCAGAATTATTTATTGTTACTTATAAATCAGGACAAAAACTAGATGTTAAATCAATTAAATTAAATAGAGAAATAAATGTCGATTTTAATAAGGCTGATAATATAAGATTAGCAATTAGGCTTAAGGGAAAAGGTGAATTAGTAATTGATTCAATTGTCATTAGAGAAGTGAGTAAATTTAATCAGTATGAATTTTGTTTTTACTATGAAGGAAAACGAGTCCAGTTTTATTTACCGGATTATAAAACAGACTATATTCAAAAAACTATTGCTAATAGTTATATGTTTTATGAAGAACAGATGTTGCAAGATATAAAAAACAAGTTGCCAAAAAATTCTGTTGTTATTGATGTTGGTGCCAATATTGGAAATCATTCTCTTTATTTAGCTTTAATAGTTGGTGCCAAAAAAGTTTATGCTTTTGAACCACAGAAACATGTATTTGATATTTTAGAGAAAAACGTACAAATTAATCAGTTAGATAAGGTTATTGAAATGTATAATGTTGCAGTAGGAAATAGTAAAGGTAAAGTTAATGTTAATAGAGTAGATATTAATAATTTAGGTGCTAGTAGAGTAGAATTGAGCCGAGATGGAGAAATAGAAATTGATAGTTTGGATAATTTGTTATTTAATAAGTTGAAAAAATTAGACTTAATAAAGATTGATACAGAGGGTTTTGAAGAATACGTAATTAAAGGTGCAATGCAATTAATTACAAAATTTAAACCGTATATATATGTAGAAGCTGGAACGAAAGAGGATTATCATAAAATTTCAAATTTAATGTATTCTTTAAATTATAAGGTAGAAAAAAAATTTAATGCAACACCAACTTATTTGTTTGTTCATAAATAAATAACTACTATAGATTTTAAATATTTTAATTAGATTAGGTGGTGCTAACAATGGAACAACTATTAGATAGAATATATGAAGCATATTATGAT
>NZ_MDJR01000024.1 GCF_001730685.1 Caloranaerobacter ferrireducens
TAAAGGAGGAAGAGAAATGGCAAAGGCAAAATTTGAGAGAACAAAGCCACACGTAAACATAGGAACAATAGGACACGTAGACCATGGTAAGACAACATTAACAGCAGCGATAACAACAGTATTAAATAAGAGATATGGAACAGGAGAAGCAGTAGCATTCGAAAACATAGATAAAGCACCAGAAGAAAGAGAAAGAGGAATCACAATATCAACAGCACACGTTGAGTACGAAACACCAAACAGACACTACGCACACGTAGACTGTCCAGGACACGCTGACTACGTAAAGAACATGATCACAGGAGCAGCTCAAATGGACGGAGCGATCCTAGTAGTATCAGCAGCAGATGGTCCAATGCCACAAACAAGAGAGCACATCTTATTATCAAGACAGGTAGGGGTACCAAAGATAGTAGTATTCTTAAACAAAGCAGACATGGTAGATGACGAAGAGTTAATAGAATTAGTAGAAATGGAAGTAAGAGAATTATTAAGCGAATATGAATTTGATGGAGACAACACACCAGTAGTAGTAGGATCAGCATTAAAAGCATTAGAAGATCCAGACGGAGAATGGGGAGACAAGATAGTAGAATTAATGGAAAAAGTAGACGAAACAATACCAACACCAGAAAGAGATACAGACAAACCATTCTTAATGCCAGTAGAGGACGTATTTAGTATAACAGGACGTGGAACAGTTGCAACAGGAAGAGTAGAAAGAGGAACATTAAAAGTACAAGACCAAGTAGAAATAGTAGGATTAACAGATGAGCCAAGAACAGTAGTAGTAACAGGAGTAGAGATGTTCAGAAAGATGTTAGATGAAGCGCAAGCAGGAGATAACATAGGAGCATTATTAAGAGGTGTACAAAGAGACGAGATCGAAAGAGGTCAAGTATTAGCTAAGCCAGGAACAATCACACCACACACAAAATTCAAAGCAGAAGTATACGTATTAACAAAAGAAGAAGGTGGAAGACACACACCATTTTTCAATGGATATAGACCACAATTCTACTTCAGAACAACAGACGTAACAGGAACAATCAACTTAGAAGAAGGCGTAGAGATGTGCATGCCTGGAGATAATGCAAGATTTGAAATAGAGTTAATCACACCAATAGCATTAGAAGAAGGATTAAGATTCGCTATTCGTGAAGGTGGAAGAACTGTAGGAGCAGGTGTTGTTACTGAAATTATTGAATAA
>NZ_MDJR01000025.1 GCF_001730685.1 Caloranaerobacter ferrireducens
ATTAGATAGAATATATGAAGCATATTATGATGGTATGGGCGAAGAGTTTGGTAGAAAGGTAAGAGAGAGAATACACTGGGTTTGTTCTCAAGCTAAAGGTGAAAAAATACTTGATATTGGATGTTCTCAAGGTATTGCTTCAATATTACTAGCTAGAGAAGGAAAAAAAGTATTAGGTATTGATTTGAACAATGAGTCTATTGAATTTGCTAAAAGAGTATTAGAAGATGAATTAGAGATAACCAAAAAGTATGTAGAATTTAAGACAGCAAATTTTATAGATTATGATTTTAAAGATGAAAAATTTGACTCAATTATTATGGCTGAAATATTAGAACATTTAACTGACCCAGAAAGATTTATAAAAAAAGCATCAAAATTATTGAATGAAAATGGACAAGTTATAATAACTGTACCTTTTGGAATAAGTGGTAGTATTAATCATAAAAAAATCTATTATTTTAGCCAACTAATAAAAGAAGTAACACCTTATCTAAGTATAAAAGATGTGAAGTTTTTTGGGGAATGGGTTGGGATTGTAGCTGGTTTTAAAAATAGTGATATTAAAGAAAATAATATAAGCATGGAGCTTTTAATGGAACTTGAAGAATGTTTTGGTAAGGT
>NZ_MDJR01000026.1 GCF_001730685.1 Caloranaerobacter ferrireducens
CAAATATCAATACTAGAAAAAATGGAGATGAAAAAGTTACTGTTAACTGCATACTTAAAACTTGGCAACACCTATAGTTTATTAGGAGAAAAGGAAAAGGCATTAGATGCTTTTAGAAAAGCATATAAGATAAAAGGAATAAATTAGAAAGGTGGTGATAAAGTGAAAAAGATACTTGCACTTATTACAGTAGGAATGTTGATGCTTAATTTAATAACTGTATTTGAAAGTTCAAAAGTAACTGATAATAACGTTATTGCACAAGGTATTACATATGAATTAGCTGACGAAGATCATGGCGGATTGAGAGGATAAAAATTTAATAATTATTATATTTATTTAGATATAAGGATGTGAGAATATGTTATATCCAAGACCACCAAATAGAAAAAGCCTACTAACTCGAATAAATGCCGGCAAGCATGTTTGGTAGAGTTAATAGGCTACTTAATATAAGTTTACTATGAACACATATGAATTTCAATGTTTGGGTGTCAAATTTGCTCTAAAC
>NZ_MDJR01000027.1 GCF_001730685.1 Caloranaerobacter ferrireducens
ATAGCATTAAATGGACATTTTTCCATACAAGCACCACACTTGATACACTTATCTTGATCTATTACATGTGGACTCTTTCTTTCTCCTGATATAGCTCCTACTGGACATACCTTAGCACATACTGTACATCCTTTACATAAATCTTCTTGAATGTGGTATGATAGTAATGCTTTACATGAACCAGCAGGACATCTCTTTTCATTTACGTGTGCTTCATATTCATGTCTGAAATATTTTAATGTTGATAATACTGGGTTCGGTGCTGTCTGCCCTAATCCACA
>NZ_MDJR01000028.1 GCF_001730685.1 Caloranaerobacter ferrireducens
GTCCCGCGTTCGAGTCGCGGATGGGTCACCAATATGGAGAGGTGTCCGAGTGGTTTAAGGAGCTGGTCTTGAAAACCAGTGACTCGCTTGCGCGGGCCGTGGGTTCGAATCCCACCCTCTCCGCCAAATAAAGAGTGGAGAAGTACTCAAGTGGCTGAAGAGGCTCCCCTGCTAAGGGAGTAGGTCCCTAACGGGGCGCGAGGGTTCAAATCCCTCCTTCTCCGCCAAGATTTAAGGGCCCTTAGCTCAGTTGGCTAGAGC